>LNZM01000156.1 GCA_002007295.1 Candidatus Epulonipiscioides saccharophilum
GAAAATATGCCTAGAATTCTTACTACGGGCGGATATTTTGCTTATATAAAAATTGCCGAAGGTTGTGATAGCCATTGCTCTTACTGTATCATACCAAAACTTAGAGGAAAATATAGAAGTCGTCCTAGGCAGAGCATTATAGCAGAAGCTACTAAATTGGTCGAGGATGGTGTAACTGAGATTATTTTAGTAGCACAAAATACTACTTTTTATGGATCCGATATAGGTGACTCTTTAGCTAATCTTTTACGAGATCTTTCTTCTATAGATGGCCTAGAATGGATTCGAATTTTGTATTGTTATCCTGAACATATAACGGATGAATTAATAGAAGAAATTAAAACGAACCCTAAAGTTTGTAATTATCTAGATATGCCCATTCAGCATAGTTGTGATAAAATTTTAAAACTTATGAATAGAAAAAGTAGTAATAAGTTTTTACGAGACTTAATAGCAAAATTGCGTGCTAATATCCCACACATTATGATTCGATCAACGTTAATAGTCGGATTTCCGGGCGAAACCGAAGAGGACTTTCAAGATCTTATTCAATTTATTAACGATATAAAATTTGATAGACTTGGTGTTTTTACTTATTCTAATGAAGAGGGAACGCCTTCGGCTAAGTTGCCAAATCAAATTCCGCAACATATAAAAGAGTCTCGTAAAGATGTTATTATGAAAATACAGCAAGAGATTTCTAAAGAGCTTTGTGCTCAAAAAATAGGCCAGGTTTTCCGTGTAATAATAGAAGGGAAATTAGAGCAAGAGGATGTTTATATCGGCCGAACTTATGGTGACGCACCCGTTGTGGATTCTAAAGTATTCGTAGAATATGATGGTGATCTTATTTGCGGAGATTTCATTTCCGTAAAAATAATTCAAGCAGATGAATATGACTTAATTGGAAAGGTGATTTATGAATATTGCGAATAAACTTACTACACTTAGAATTATTTTAGTTTTTGTATTTATGGCAGTTATTTGGATTCCTATTTTTAATTTTCAAGCCACATTATGGATAGCCTTAATTATATTTATAGTAGCAAGTTTTACAGATTTTTTAGACGGATATTTAGCTAGAAAATTAAACTTAATAACTAATTTAGGAAAATTTATGGATCCACTAGCTGACAAAATGTTAGTCTGTGCTGCGATGATAGCATTGGTGGATTTAGGACATGCAGTACCAAACGGTGTTTTACCCGCCTGGATAGTTGTATTAATACTTTTAAGAGAATTTATGGTTTCAGGAATGAGATTAATAGCTGCAGGCCAAAACATCGTTCTTAGCGCAAATATGCTGGGCAAAGCAAAAACGGTCGTACAAATGATCATGATAATAGTTTATTTATGTCCGTATACAAATGCTTTTATGTCTGGATTAGCTATTTTTCTAGCTTATCTAGCATTAATATTAACAATAATTTCTGGCGCTAAATATATGATCGATAACAAAAATGTATTTAATGAAAATTAGATTTTCTGCTACTAACCGTAGCAATGGAGGCGGAGATGGTTTCGAAATTTAGTCCACAAACTCATGTAAAAGGCTATTTTATTGCAAAAAATAAACAGATTCTCAAAAATAAAAATGGTAAAGATTATCATTCTCTTAGATTACAAGATGAAAGCGGTATAATAGATGCGAAAATTTGGGCCTTTCATAGTGCTATAGAACCATATCAAAGTGATCAAGTAGTTTATGTAGAAGGTGAGGTTACTCTTTTTTTAGATCAACTTCAGTTTAATATATTTAAAATTCGACCCGCCAAAGATGGCGAATACGATTTATCTACTTTAATTCCACATACAAATAAAAATATCCAACAATTAGAAGAAGAATTGTATTTATATATAGATAGTGTTACAAACTCTGATATGAAAAATTTATTAGAAGCTATATTTTTAGATGAGGAAACTTATAAAAAGTTTTTTACTAAGCCTGCTGCTAAAACAATACATCATGCTTATTTAAACGGCCTACTAGAACACTCCGTTACAATGACTAGAATCGGAATATTTCTTAGTAACTTGTATGATAACGTGAATAAAGATTTAGTTATAACCGGCTGCTTACTTCATGATATAGGCAAAATTGACGAGTTATCCGGATTTCCCGAAAACGAATATACAGATGCAGGCCAATTGTTAGGCCATATAGTGCTCGGAACTAATAGAGTTGCTTTAGAAATCTCTAAGTTAAAAGGCTTTGATCCTGATCTTGCTAACTTCATACTTCATATTTTAATTTCTCATCATGGTGAGCAACAATACGGTTCACCAGAAGTACCTAAATCCATAGAAGCTATGATAGTTCATTTAGCTGACTATACGGATTCTAGATTAAAAATGCTTGAAGAAATTTTAGCTAATACTAAAGATGCTAAATATACCGGTTTTAATAAAATTTTAGGTCGTAATATTAGAAATACGAATTATAACAAATAAACACAATTAATGGCAAATCCCCTAATAAATAAATACTCGGTAGATTTGCCATTAGATTAATTTCAAATTTATTAGTTTTCGCACATTTTTTCTTACTAACCTTTCTTATTTGTCTTCTTCTGTTCCTACATATTCGTAAACAGTATATCCGTCTGAAGTTTGATTGTACTTAAATCTATAAGCAGATAATCTTTGATTTTTATCATTGTAGGTATAAATTTCAAAATAGTTTCTAGAATCTTCAGCATTGCCATAATATTCTTCGTATCTGATTAAATTGCCTAATACATCATATATTGTAGTTTTGCTGTATTGTAAAAGCTTAGTATTATAATAACTTTCTTTTATTTGATTTCCTAAAAGATCATATTCGTAAATATAATAACTATTTAATAAACTATTTTCATAAAAACTATGTTTAATAAGTTGATTATCACTATCGTATTCGAATAACTCAAAGGCCGGATTATTTCCTGTAGTAGTTATTTTCATTTTATTACCTTTGGAATCATATTCATGTATTTCTCGTTGTAATAACTTTCCGGATGAATTATAATCTGAAATTTGAGTAACATGATCATACTCATTATATTTGATAATTTGCTTAATGTTTGTTTGTTCGTTTTCGGTTGAATCCATTTCGTTAATAGTATACATTTTTTCTATAGGATTACCTTTTGAATTAAATTTTGAAGTAACACTTTCTGTTGTACCTCTTTTTTCTGTTGTAAATATCAGACCATCATTAAAACCTATGTTTGTATATGTATAAGTTTTAGTTTCGACTATAGTTTTTGTATCACCGTCATAATGTGCTTCTTCATATTTTATTAATTTAGGTTCTTGGTCATCGGTGTTGGTTGCTGAGTGTTTAATATCATATTCATAAGTTTTAGTTTTTAATATATCTAACGTACCGTTATTAGTCAAGACACGTTGAGTTTGAGTTATAATTATTTTATCCTTCAAATATTGATATTCGTAAGTAGTTCTTTCGGTTTCATCGTAATTTTCAACTTGGTCGTCTCTTCTATAATCTACCAAACCATTTTTTAATGGGGATAGAGGAGGCAACTCAATGACCTCATCTTTTTTACTTTTTTTAGTTTCTACTACAACATTTTCATTCGGGCCTACATAAGAACTTTTTCTTATAAAATTTCCATTTAAATCATATTCATAGACTTCTATTTTATCTATTATCTCACTCATTTCGTCTGGGTAATGCATGGATTTAGTCATTTCATTAGTTTGCATATATGAGGTATCTGGAAAACTTTCATCTACATAATTTTCAGCATGAATAAAAACAGTCGACATTATAAAACTACTTATTATTATAAATGATTTTTTTATTTTCATACATCCTAATCCTTTCTAAAATCATTATCCTAGTTATAATAAATATTATGTCGACATTTTTTTTTATATTCTTAATAATTATCAAAAAAATGATATTCTAAGCGATAAAAATAGGTGAAAGTTTTTTAGATTGGGCTACATAGAGTCTAGTATTCGAATTAACTTTATTTTCCAATATTCGTTGAGCGCTTAGATAAGCTAATTCGGGTATATTATTTTCTTTACTAATGTGGGCTAATATAGCCCATTTTAAATTTTTATGATATAATTTTTCCAATACAATAGCTGCTGCATCGTTAGATAAGTGACCAAGATTGCTGGCAATACGTCGTTTTAAAAAATATGGATAATGTCCTACTTCTAATATGTTAGGTTCATGATTAAATTCCAAAACAATGCCATCACAGTTATCTAATTCGTTAATAACGTTATTATCAACCAAACCGCAGTCAGTTAATACTCCGATTTTTTTAGTTTGAGTTTTAAAAATATATCCAACCGGGTCCACTGCATCATGAGAGATCTGAAATGCTTTTATTTGGATATCACCGTTAATAATTACAGGCTCAAAAATTTTTATTAAATTTATATTAGTAAGTTGTCCTATTAAATTTTTCTGTAAAATATATTTTAAAGTTTTTTCTGTTACATATATTGGGGTACCAAATTTACGAGAAAATATCCCTACACCTTTTATATGATCCATGTGTTCGTGAGTAATAAATATTGCGTCAATGGTTTGTGGGTCTACATTTATCTTAAGAAGACCTTCTATAACACGTTTTCCGCTGATGCCAATATCGACTAAGAGCCTAGTTTGCCCAGCGGTTATATACATCGAATTTCCGTCGCTTCCACTTGCTAAAGTGCATAAACTTATATTCATTGAAATTAACCGTTAAACATTAAATCTAAATAAAATTATATCGCCATCTTTCACTACATAATCTTTACCTTCAACGTTTACTAATCCTTTCTCACGTGCTCCATTATAAGATCCACAAGCAACTAAGTCTTTGAAGTTAACAACCTCGGCCCTAATAAAACCTCTTTCAAAATCCGAATGAATTTTTCCTGCTGCTTGTGGAGCTTTGGTTCCTTTTGTTATGGTCCAGGCATGAATTTCTTTGGGGCCTGCTGTTAGATAACTGATTAATCCTAAAAGTTTGTAGCTAGCATTGATTAATTTAGAAAATCCTGTATCGGTAATGCCTAAATCTTCTAAAAATATAGCCTTTTCGTCTGGATCTAGCTCTGAAAGTTCTTGTTCAATTTGTGCGCAGATTACGAAGACTTCGGATCCTTCGACCTCTGCAAATCGGCGTAGTTCCTTTACATATTCGTTTTCTTGACCTAAATCTTGTTCAGCGACGTTGGCAGCATAAAGTGTAGGTTTTTGGCTAATAAGGCCTAAAGAGTTAATTAATATTGATTCTTCTTCGCCTACTATATTAAAGGTTTTAGCCGGATTACCTTCTTCTAGATGAGCATATAAACGCTCTAAAAACTCTGCTTCTTTTTGGGCATTTTTATCGGCCTTGGCCATTTTTTTAGTTTTAGAAATACGTCGTTCTAACACTTCTAGGTCGGATAAAATCAATTCTAAATTTATCGTCTCTATATCTCTAATTGGATCCACAGTTTGGTCCACATGAATTATATTCTCATCGTCAAAACATCGAACGACCTGTACTATAGCATCGACTTCTCTTATGTGGGATAAAAATTGATTGCCCAATCCTTCACCTTTGCTAGCCCCTTTAATTAGTCCAGCAATGTCTACAAACTCACAAAAAGCGGGAATAACTTGTTCGGATTTATACATTTTTTGTAGTACATCCAACCTATAATCTGGTACATTAACTCGTCCGGTATTTGGTTCTATCGTACAAAACGGATAATTAGCTGCGTCAGCCCCCATTTTCGTTAATGCATTAAACAGAGTACTTTTTCCAACATTCGGCAAGCCTACAATTCCTAAATTCATCTATATTTCAATCCCTTCCAAAATTTTTTAAAAATAAGTATGTCTACATTATCATATATTAGATAAGACATTCAAGACCGTTACAATAAAAAAGGCGAGATATCCCGCCAAAAGTTTACTTTATTTTCCCTAGACAAAACCCTAAAATTAATGTTAGAATACAAGGTATGAGCAACAATACCGAAACTGGATCGTGCATTAGTTTTTTAATTTCTTCTTTCGGTTCACATTTTTCATGTTGTTTTTGTGCAACTCTATAATGTCTATAAGTTTGATTAGCCATAAATCACCTCTAATTAAATAATTTTTCATTAACTATAGTTTGTACAAAAACCAAAAATTTCATACAATTTTTAAGGAGCAAAATATGCCAAATATATATTTTCCTAATTTAGGACTTTCATTTAACCTTAATTCAATAGCATTTACCATCTTTGGCTTACCCATTTATTGGTACGGTATCATTATCACCTCGGGTATAATTTTAGGCACTATGCTTTGTGCTTACCTAGCCCAAGTGGAAAAAATATTACCAGATTATATTTACGACTTTATTATGATAGACATTGTTTTTGCTATAATTGGAGCCAGACTTTATTATGTAGCATTCAAGTGGGAATATTACAGTAAAAATATCAGTCAAATTTTCAATTTAAGGCAAGGTGGTATTGCTATATATGGGGCTATAATCGCATCAATAATCGTAGCAGTAATTTACACCAGAATCAAAAATATTAATTTACTTCAGTTCGGAGATATTTGGGCACCAGGACTTCTTCTTGGACAAGCAATTGGACGCTATGGAAACTTCTTTAATAAGGAAGCTTTTGGTGACTACACGGATGGATTATTCGCAATGTGTATTTTAAGATCTGAAGCAGCGCATTCATTAACACCGACAATATTAGATAACTTAGTAATAAAAGAAGGGTTAACGTATATTCAAGTACATCCAACATTTTTTTACGAGTCTACTTGGAATATACTTTTGTTAATCCTATTGTTGATATACTACAAGCATAAAAAAGCTCATGGCGAAATATTCTTTTTGTATATTATAGGTTATGGTATCGGCCGTTTTTGGGTAGAAGGATTACGTACCGATCAGCTTATTATCCCAAGCATAGGAATTCCGATTTCTCAAGTTGTTGCTATTACCTCTATAGTGGTAGGAATTATTTGCTTAATTATTGTAAGAAAAATATCCAGAAAGAGTATTTACAGATAATAACATGAAAATAGACAAAATAGAAATACCTAATAAGGTTATCTTAGCACCCATGGCTGGAATAACAGATTTACCTTATAGAAAAATTTGCAAAACATTTGGAGCCGGTTTAGTTGTGACAGAAATGATAAGTGCCAAGGCCTTATTGTACGAAAATGTGAAAACATGCTTACTGTTACAAATTGATGATTGTGAATTTCCGGCAGCTACTCAACTTTTTGGAAGTGATCCTGAAATTTTAGGTGCTATGGCTAAACAAGTTTCAGAAGGGGCTACAAATTTTATTGATTTAAATATGGGCTGTCCTGCTCCAAAAATTACTAAAAACGGAGAAGGATCAGCCTTAATGCAAAACCCCGAATTAATTTATAGAATTGTGCAAAAAGTGGTAGAGTGTAGTAAAAAGCCTGTAACAGTAAAAATAAGAAAGGGTTACGAAGAAAACAATGCTCTAGAAGTTGCCTTGGCCATTGAAGCGGCTAAAGCATCGGCCATAACAATACATGGACGAACGAGAGATCAATTTTATTCAGGAAAAGCTGATTGGGATATAATCAGAAAAGTCAAGTCGAAACTAAGCATCCCAGTAATCGGAAACGGAGACATTAGGACACCAATAGATGCCGAAAAAATGTTAGCCGAAACCGGATGCGATGCTGTAATGATAGGGCGGGCAGCTATGGGAAATCCATGGATATTTAAAAGAACAGTTAACTATTTAGAAACTGGTGAACTTTTAAGCGAACCTTCCATTTCAGAGAGAATAGATGTTATTTTAAAACATGCTAAAGATTTAATCAAGTTTAAAGGAGAATATATAGGAATTCGAGAAATGAGAGCACACCTTTCTTGTTATATCAAAGCTCTGCCGAACGCCGCAAAGCTACGCTGTAAACTTAATAAAACCACTTCTTTAGCAGAAATGCAGGTTGAATTAAATAAATTATTAGAGTAGGTAGCAATCGTCTACTTTTTTTTGCTTAATATAATTATGTAGCAAATTTAATAAAACCACTCCTTTATCGGAAATGCCAGCTGAATTAAATAAATTATTGGAGTAGGCGACAATCGTCTACTTTTTTTTGCTTAACATAATATAAATATTCAATAAAAATCACTTGCCTTTTTATAATCTATAATATATAATGAAGTCTGTACAAAATCAATTTACATATATTGGGAGGTTTTTATGAAAAAAGCAAAAAATGTATTTATTTGGACTACTTTAAGTATAGTAGCATCAAATTTTGTAGGATGTACAGGGTCTGTTGATGGCCCTGTGATAGAACAATTCGTTTATAATTTTTCCGATCCTCAGCAAAATGCCGTAATGAATGCTATAGATCCGTTATACGAAAATTCTGGCGTTGCTTATAATTTTAATGATAGTGAAGCAAAGCAGAATATTCAAAATGATCAAATAGATAACGCTATTCAAAAAGGTGCTACCCTATTAGTTGTAGGTATGGCGGATATTTCATCTGGCCAAACAGTAGTAGACAAAGCAAAGAAAGCGAAACTACCAATTTTATTTTATAATCAGCAGCCTAAGAAAGAGGTTATAGATTCATACGAAAATTGTTGGTTCGTCGGTTCGGATGCACGTGGTGGCGGACTAATGCAAGGCGAAATAGCCGCCAATACGATACTAATAGATTATGAAAAGTATGATAAAAATGGAAATGGAACTATAGAATATGTGATGATCCGTTCCGATTTATCTCATCCAGAAGCTAACGGACGCACCGAAGCGAGCGTTACTAGAACAAATGAACTATTTAAAGTAGCCGGAAAGCCTAATATCGTTCAATTAGGAACTGATTTTTTAGCAGATGATTGGTCTACTAATAAAGGTAAGGATGCCATGGATACGTTTTTAGCTTCTAATCCAGTTACTGAAAATTCTGGCGTTGAACTAATTTTTTGTAATAATGATGGAATAGCTATTGGTGCCATGAAATCTCTTCAATCCGTGGGCTGGAATAATGATTTTTCTAAATCGATTCCTATTATTGGCGTCGACGCTACGACAGAAGCCAAAACTTATATTGACGCAGGTCAAATGTTAGGTTCGGCTGGTCAAGATCCTGATTTAATTGCTACATACGTTGCGACTATAGCGTTAAATATCGCAAATGGAAAAGAACCCTTAGAAGGCACTGATTATAACTTTGAACCGGATTCTAAAAACGTTTATTTCCCATATACTCCTTATGTTTTTAATCCTATAAATCCTATAAATTAGTTTTAGAAGTTATAAAATTTATAGAATAGAAATTATAGATATAGAAAGGAAAATACTATGTTCAAACACGAACTAGATATGTATAAAGGATTATCACCATCGGATAAAAAAAAATATATATATGACAAATTGTTAGATAATGCACTATATATTTTAGTCTTAATACTAATTATATTCGTGGTATTTTATAATCCTAGATTTATTTCAAGTAGCTCGATCATGAATATTTTAACATTAAGTTCGACCAGGTTAGTCATGGCTTTAGGAATTGCTGGAACCGTAATTCTTTCGGGAACAGACCTTTCGGCCGGTAGAATGCTTGGTCTTACGGCGTGCATATCCGCATCGTTATTGCAAGCTCCAGAGTATGCGGCGAAAATGTATAAGTCATTAACTTGGCTACCACAAGATCTTCATTCCAGTATAATAGGCCAATTAATTTGTGTTATGATTATTGTTATGCTTGTTGGCGCAACAATTGGATTTTTCAATGGATTTATGTCCGCTAAGTTCATGCTACATCCTTTTATTGTTACTTTAGGTACTCAATTAATCATTTATGGATTATGTTTAGTATACGCAACATTCGGATCGAATGCTGGCGCACCGATAGGTGGCATAGATCAAAGATATACGGATTTTGTTATCGGAAATATATTCGGAGATTCCAATTTTTACTTTCCTCGGATTTTATTGTATGCTATAATCATTTCAATAGTGATATGGTTTGTATGGAACAAAACAATTTTTGGTAAAAACATGTTTGCCGTAGGATCAAATGCTGAAGCGGCCAAAGTTTCGGGCGTATCCGTATTTTGGACTACAACATTAGTTTATACTTTAGCTGGAGCAATGTACGGCTTAAGTGGATTTTTAGAATCCGCCAGGGTTGGTTCTAATACAGCAGCCACAGGAAACGGTTATGAATTAGACGCTATTGCAGCCTGCGTTATTGGTGGAGTATCTTTTACAGGTGGAATCGGAAAAGTTAGAGGTGTCATAGTCGGAGTCATTTTATTGCAAATTATCAATGCTGCACTGATATTCTTAAATGTACCAGGATCAATAACATACATAATCCGTGGAGCTATTATTCTTGTTGCTTGTGCTATCGACATGAGAAAATATCTAACTAAAAAGTAGAAAGGCAGATCTACCATGGACGAAGAACTAAAAGAACAAATTGATAAAATCATACCAAATTCAAAATTAAAAACTGAAGATCTTGAAAATGATACGGACCAATCTATACGTAAAAAAATAGAAGAATTAGAAATGTCTCTGCTCGAATATGATAGATTAAAAAACATAGAAAAACAATATCTATCAGAACAAGCCAGGCTAAAACAATTAGAAGAACAGTATGCCGCTGAATATACTAGATTAAAAAAAATAGCAGAACAAACCAGACATAGCCGTGAAAAGCTATTCTCTCCTTATGATAAAGTTAACATTCCTATCCCTGTATTAGATGTTATAATAGTTTCTGGGATCCTTTTTATAATTATTTTTATAATGACAGGAATGTCACTTTAACTTTTATTCTATTTACATTAATGAGCGTAAAGCCCCCTCATTTATGGGTGGGGTATAAGCCCATTAAACTTTTTTTTTAATTTTGTATAAAAAGTTATTAGGGTGGTTATAATTTAAATAACAACTGAATATAGATGGTTACAACAAGTAATCATTGGTTGCGTAAAATGTTCAATGCACGTTGTACGGTTAATGAACTAAAACAACAGCGTCTTGAAACGGGCGTTATGCTATCGCTAATTAGTTCGTTGGAACTATTGATAGTGAAAGTCTTAGGGAAACTATATTAGTGTATATATTCTTTCGAGATATATAAGAAAGTTAGTCAGTACCTAAGAACCCTACTCCTTTAGGAGTGGGAGTTTTAGTTTCAAATAAAGTCTCTAAAAATTTAGTTGCTAGTTCCATCCATTGATTGCAAACCGGATTGTTCGCCACTAAACCATGTCCACCAGTTGGAAAAAAATGTGCTTCATAATAAACACCTTCCTCTTGTAGCCTTCTTATCAAATTAATTGTATTGATCGGAGGAGTTATGATATCTCTAATTGAAGTCCATACAAATATTGGTGGTACTTTTTTTGTAATATGATTGTCTATAGCAAAATATTCATGCATATCCATGTTGCTTTCTTCTGCTTCGATATTTAATAATTGAATATATTGGTTTATATCTGTATTGACCGATGAAATCGTTCCGTAACATAAGATTGCAGCATTAGGTTTATTTAATTCATTTTGGTTATTATAATATTTTGTAAATACTTCATCATTCCATAATGTGGACACACATCCAGCTACATGACCTCCAGCGGAAAAGCCCATAACCGCAATTTGATCCTCTTCACATAACCATTCTTCGGCCCTTTTTCTAATTTCTATTATCGTATTGCTTATCTCTATTAATGAGCCAAAATTTTTAGCTTCTTCTCCATTCGAATAATATAGATAAAATATATTGAACCCTTTTTCAAAAAAATAATTTCCTATATCTCGCTTTTCTTTTTTTAGCCACACTTTTACATATCCGCCCCCTGGGCATATTATAATCGATGGCCTTTTTTTGTCTTCATGTATATTACATACTACTGTAGTATTCGTCTTATTATACGGCTGAAATTCAAAAACTTTCAAAAATATCACCCTCTCTTTTCTATTAATATTAACTTTCGAAATTTTCTTTATTTTCAAAATCCGCCAAATGTATTGAATCTATTAAATTTGAGTCTGTTGAATCTTCTGAAAATGAATGTACGTATTTCTTTAATTTTTCAAAAATTGAAAGCTTCTTCACATATTTTTCTGGATATAGCCAGCTACTCTTTAAAATCTCATCCTCTAATATGATATCAATCCGAGCAACTTGTAAATCTGTACTTACAGGTGCTTTTATTTCATCCGGTTTTGTTATGCTTAGAGTAACTTTTTGCATTTCTTCTTTGGTTAATGGAATATCGATGCGCTCTTTTGATACTAGCTTTACTAATTCTTCTTTACCGTTTTTAATGGCTATGCTATCAAATACTTGACCATCATCCATTAATGTGTACATTATATAATTGCTAAAAACATGCTCCATCATGTTTTTTACATCTGTATATTTACGTTCTTTACCTGCAAAGCCAAAATTACCTAATGATACGCCAACTAAAGTCATTTCATTTCTAGTTGCTGATCCTACAAAACAATAGCCTGCTTTAGATGTGAATCCGGTTTTAATACCATTGGCCCCTGCCATCCTATTTAAAAAGCCATTTTTGTTATGAAGCTCATGTTTTTTGGCTCCTTCTAATTCTGTTGTTGGTATAGTTTTTTCTGCTGTATTTATTATTTCTACAAATTTCGGATTTTTTAATGCGTACGCTCCTATTATGGCCAAATCGTAGGGAGTAGAATAATGGCCGTCACTATCTAAACCATTAGGTGTTTCAAAGTTTGTGTTTAGAGCACCTAATTCATGAGCTTTATCAGTCATCATCTCACAAAATTTTTCTACATTTCCACCAATATGTTCTGCTATAGCTATCGCTGTGTCGTTATGTGATTGTAGCATTAAAGAATATAATAGATCACCTAAATACTGCTTTTCTCCTGTTTGAAGTTTTAAATCAACCGGCGGTGCTTTTGTCGCATTGGCAGATACTGTAACAACATCCTCTAAATTTCCTTCTTCTATCGCTAAAATGGCTGTCATTATTTTTGTAGTGCTTGCCATTGGAAGTTGTTCGTTTTCCTTTAAACCATATAATACTCGCATGCTACTTGTTTCTACAACTACGGCACCTTTTCCGCCTAGCGTACCTACTTTCGCTATTGTTGGTGAATTACTTAGGAAAATTAAAACCATCGCTATTACTGTCAATCCTATTTTCAATGTTGGCACCTCTCCTAAATGATTTTACTTTTATATTTCCACCTAATAAATTTTTTATACATGATTAACAAATTTTAAGCGCTCCCCCCCTTTTATTTTTTTCCATATTAAGTTATACTCAATGCATAATTTTGAAAGGAGTATGTTGATGAAGCACATTTATTTAAACTTAAAACGTTTTGATTTACCACCAGAGTGCGGTGGAGTCAATAGAATATCCTCAATGAAAGATTGGGGGCCAACCATTATCGAGAGTACACAAGGAGAACTCAAAAAATATCCGGATACCGAATTTGTAATGTATTTTCCAGAAGCTCATTTAATAGGAGCAAACAATGCTTTAGATAATGATGCGAATTTAGAAATTGGCGCACAAAGTGTGTATCGAGCCGACACAGCTATTGGTGGAAATTTTGGTGCTTTTACAACAAACCGAACTGCGAATGTTGTTAAAGAAATAGGCGGATCAAGTGTAATTATAGGGCACTGCGAAGAACGTAACGACAAAATGGGTATTATCGCTGAAGCCGGAGTAACCGGGTCAGAAGCGACACAAGCGGTCAACCGAATTTTAAATGCTCAGATTAAAGAAGCTCAAAAAGCTGGCCTAAAAGTACTTTACTGTATTGGAGAAAAAGAAGAAGAGCTGGAAAATTGGGACCAAGTTCTAAAAGAGCAGCTAGAGATTGGCCTGGATGGAGTAGACAAAACTAAGGTAGTAATAGCATATGAGCCAATATGGAGTATCGGCCCTGGAAAAACACCAGCAGACAAACCGTATATTACGAAAGTAGCCAAATTTGTAAAAGAGATAGCTGGCGAAAATATGGACGTTGTTTATGGCGGTGGTCTAAAAAGTGATAATGCAAAAATGTTAGCTAGCATTCCAGAAATAGCTGGTGGCCTAATTGCATTAACTAGATTCAGTGGAGAAATCGGTTTTTATCCTAATGAATATTTAGAAATAATAGATTTATATTTAAATTAAAGTATGGACGTTGTTTATGACGGTGGACTAAAAAGTGATAATGCAAAAATGTTAGCTAGCATTCCAGAAATAGCTGATGGCCTAATTGCATTAACTAGATTTAGTGTTGAAATTGGATTTTACCCTAATGAATATTTAGAAATAATAGATTTATATTTAAATTAATTAAACTAATACCAAAGGAGATTTTAAGAATATGAATGTATCATTAGAATATGGTCAAGGACTAGTTGACGTAACATTACCGGACAGTGCAGATATTTTTATCCCGGGGGAAACAGTACTGGATCCACCTTGTATTCCGGAAGATAAATTAGTTGAAGAAACTTTAAAAGCTATCAGAAACCCATTAGGAATGGAGCCGTTAACTAAATTAGCTAATGCTGATTCTAAAGTAACGATTGTTTTTCCAGACCGAGTAAAAGGTGGAGAGCAACCAACTTCACATAGAAAAGTATCTATAAAGTTAATATTGGAAGAACTTTATAGTGTAGGTGTAAAAAAAGAAAATATTTTATTAATCTGTTCGAATGGATTGCACCGTAAAAATACGGAACAAGAGCATCGTGGCGTTTTAGGCGATGAACTATATAATCAGTTTGCACCATACGGCCAAGTTATAAATCATGACAGTGAAGACTGGGATCACCTAGTAGATTTAGGAACAACCGAAGCCGGAGATCCAGTAATCATGAATAAGTATGTATATGATAGCGACGTGGCGATAATGATCGGCCACACGCAAGGAAATCCGTACGGAGGATATTCTGGAGGCTATAAGCATTCGTCCACAGGCATAACACACTGGAGATCCATCGCATCACATCACGTACCAAAAGTAATGCACCGAGAAGACTTTACGCCAGTAAATTCTAAATCTTTAATGCGAAATAAATTCGATGCTATCAGCATGCACATGGAAAAATGCATGGGTAAAAAATTCTTCTGTGTAGACGCTGTACTTGATACAAAATCTCGTCAAATAGCTATATTCGCTGGTGCACCAGAAGTTATGCAACCCGAATCTTGGAAGGTAGCAGATAAGAGAACTTATGTACCATGGGCGAAGAAAAAATATAACGTGTTAGTTTTCGGAATGCCTCAATTTTTCCATTATGGAGATGGCATGGGTACAAATCCGATAATGTTAATGCAAGCAATCTCTGCACAAATCGTAAGATTAAAAAGAGTATTAGCAGATAACTGCGTAGTAATTTGCTCTTCTATATGTAATGGATTTTTAAACGAAGATTTATGGCCATATTTAACTCCATTATATGATTTATTTCAAAGAAATGAAATGCAAACGTTACCAGATTTAAATAGATACGGAGAGTATTATGCTACAAACGAAGAATATATCAGACAATACAGATATACGAATGCTTTCCATCCTTTCCATGGATTCTCAATGATATCGTCAGCTCATATTGCGGAAAAAAATACAGCAGCAATCTATTTATGTGGCGCAAAAGTTCCTGGATTTGCCAGAGGAATGGGTCTAAAAACTCGTGCTACTATCGAAGACGCATTAGCACATGCTATGAAAACAATAGTTGGGCCAGAGCCTAACATTCTTGTTTTACCAAAAACATTTAAATGCAGTGCTGTTCATCTTATGATGGAAGGCGACAACCCAAACGTAAGTTCAAAATAATAAAATAAATAATCCAAGCCCTTGGACTCTTGATATGAGTTCTGGGGCTTTTTTGTTTTGCTTTTTGTAGCAAATTTCTCATCCTTTTCAAAAACACTTCCTTAATATATTGTTAGAATTATCTGGGAATTATTTTAATGCTGAAAAAATAATAACGGTCGAATAAGCGTTTCCAAGGCAAGACATCCATTTATGTATTGCATATGTAGTATAAATGAAATAATAAATCTATTGAAAATAATTCGATATTGTACTAGCATAAAAAATAAGAACATAGCTGAAACATGATCGAAGACTTTCCGCCTAGCTGACTGAGAAGTTAGATTCAATCCTTTAGAGTTAAGTTAATCATACAGCAATAACATTACAATAAAATAACAGGAAACCTCAAAATTAATGTTAATTGTGTAATAATTTAAAGTCAAGCGTAAAAGTACAATAATAAAATGATATGTACATATATATAAGGCCATTGTATTTTTAACTGAATCACTTTTGAATTCGATATTATAACCACTTAAACTGAAACTCCGTTCTTAGGTATTGACTAAAGAATATATACACTAATATAGTTTCCCTAAGACTTTCGCTATCAATAGTTCCAACGAATTAATTTAGCGATAGCATTACGCCCGTTTCAAGACACTGTCTATACAAGATTTAAAAAGAAAATAAATGGCATTTATAAATCTTTGTTCCATCTTATTATTTGTAGGATTACCTGAAAAAATTAAATTCTTATATTTCGTGAATCGCATTTATAAATCTTTGTACCGTCTTAATGGCTCCTTTTCTCATTATTTATGGGATTGCCTGCAAAAATTAAATTATTCTTGAAATTAAATTCTTATGTTAGAGTCAAAGTGCATATAATTAGATTAAAAACATAAGGAGGTTATGGATGCAAGGATTAGTTTATGCAACCAAAAATATTTCCGGTAGTTTTATACCACTTAGTGACTCAATTCACTTTATTTCAAAATTAGAAAACAGTTTTTCACAAGACAGATCAGACAAAGATTTACAGGATAATTATATAGAAGGATATCCAAAGATAAAGTTTTTAGAATTAGAAAGATTAGAGCCTATTAAACCTCCTGCCGATTACTTTTTTGCTGTAATCTCAGGTAGAGTGACAAATTCTTTGCATGAAAAAGCGCCCTTGTTTTACGAAGTTCCAATCGAAGCAATGTTGGCTCAGTATTTAGAAGCTGTGGCCGAAATTTTATTATACGCAATCAAAATTCAAAAAAAGCCTATTTTGTATAGTGTTTTTGATCATATCCAGTTAGGTGATAACTACTTGTTAGATAAACTTATAAGGGACTGGATTAGTACTGTAAATGGGATTGCTATATTTTATAATAGTCATGCTAATGTATATTCTCAAATACAAAATATTTTCAATTCAATCAATTATTCTATGGATACCAATGAATTACCAAATCACACATTTTTAAAAATCTCTTCTCTAAAAAACATTTCAGATATAAATCAATTATATAAGCCTAAAATTCCAACAAGAACAACCGACAGCTCACTTTACGAAGACCTTTTTTATAGAATAATTCCTGACAGTGAAACAATTTATGCTACTCTCAATCCTTTGGCCCCTACGGATCCGGAATTTTACGAGAAGTTAAATTTAACTTATATTCCGCTTCTTCACATTGGTGGACTAATTAACGGCAAGAAAAAAGATTTTGATAACGCCAAAAATGCAATACAAGAATATATAAATTTAGAATATGATTTATCAATTTTAACTGCACCTAAAATCACACAAACAACTATAGATAAAAACTTAATAACTAAGAAACCCTCCATTGATAAAATAGACGACGGCAGTAGTGTGATAATTGGCGTTATAGACACTCAAAATATCCAAATTAATCATCCGATGTTGATACACGATGATGGTAAATCCAAGATCGAATATATATTCGATCAGCAAACAGAAGGCGAACTTTACAACGAAGATATCAATGATCTAATCCCTCTGCAAGAGGATTTAACCAAGTTAACCGACGGTACAGCATTGATGCTTTTGGCTAATGGCTATGACAGCCAAAATTCTACAACTAATTATTTGCCGAATGTTCACTATGTAGCCGCAAAAATAAAGCCGGCATCAAAAGGGTTGCAAAACATTTTTGGTGGACAATTCAATCCGAAGGCTGTGCTGATAGAAGATATTTTAATATGTATAACCAAGTTAATAGAGTACGCAGCAAAAGAGAAAAAACCAATAGTTCTTTGCATACAGTACGGTTCAAATATATCTAGTCATGATGGGACGACTTACCTAGAGCGCATTTTAACACAATACGCCGGATTAAGCGGAGTATCCATAGTTAGTACGGTCGGATCCGAAGGGGATAAAAGACATCATAAGCGAAATAATACGCACAGCGTTTCGCATGCATCAATAATGATAACTAAGCCGAATCAAAACATTGTTGCAGTAATGTGGACCATGTATCCAGGTGGCGTAAGTGCAACGTTGCAAAACAAGTTAACTGGAGAAAAATATAGTTTAGACGATTCGGAAAGTTATGTAGTCGGCAACGGTACACTTTATGTTCAGGGCAAGCAAATTAGTGCAAATAACGGATCAGTTTATTTAATGTTTAGGTTAGAAAACTTTGATCCAGGCGAATATATAGTAATAAACGATTTAAATCATCCACAAACGGGAATAGTAGATTTCTGGCTAGCAGAAACTAATTTAAATCCTGCAAGTCACTTAAAAGACTCAGATGCACTCATAACAATTACATCTATTTCAAATATAAATGGAACAATATGTGTAGGTGCCTATGATCCTACTACCTTGACAATAACACGAGAATCAGGAAGAGGATATACACGAGTTGGAAATATTTTACCGACATGCGTTATTGATGCCGTAAATATATTAGCACCATTAAACGAAATGCAAAGTGTTACGCTAAACGGCCCCTCTGTTGCTTTAGGCTTAATGGCCGGAGAAGCAGCTGGTATATATAGCATACTAATAAAAAAACAATCACCTTATTTACCAAATACACCGGTAATGTCATATTGGTTAAGTGCAAATCTAAGTCAATTAGGAACTATATCATATCCAAACGAGCGCCAAGGATACGGTATATATACATTGCAAAACCTTAAAAATTGGTTATTAATTAATGGTATTATAAATGGGACTGAAGGGGTTGAAATGAATGTACTTTAATAATATTCTAAGCCCACAAATTCAATTAATGCTCGATTATCCTTATGGCCAGTTACCGCTTTCTTTTTTTAGTACGACCGGGATGAAAGATGGAGATATATGGGACGTACTTGTGCATTATAGAGGAAATCTTAATTTGCCAAACGATGTACATAAAGTAACAATTTTAAATGACAATTATGCAACTCTTTCGGTGCATCGCAATTTAATAAAAAAGATATCTATGATACCGGAAATAAACTATATTTCGTTACCAGAAGTAATGAATTATATTATGTACGAAGAAAAAGCGGAGGTTTGTGGTAGCCGGCTAGATACCAAAGAAAGTGGTTACAATGTTAATGGGGACGGAGTATATTTTGGATTAATAGATAGCGGTATAGACTACACTCATCCAGATTTTATCAACGAAGATGGTAGCAGTCGAATATTATACCTTTGGGACCAAACGATAGAAGGCAAACCACCCAAAGGATTTAATCATGGAACGGAGTATAGCAATGAAGAAATAAATAATGCATTAAAAAGTGCTAAGCCTTTCGATTTGGTTCCGTCTAAGGACGAAATAAATCATGGAACAGCCTTATGTTCGATAGCAGTGGGCAATGGGCGAGGTGATAAAAAATATAAAGGGATTGCGCCAAAAGCTTCTTTAATCATAGTAAAGGCTGGCCAAGAAGGTAGTGCCGAGATTAAGGGGAAATTTCGGGGGCCAAGAAATACAGAAATAATGATGGGCCTTAAATATTTAGTAGAAAAATCTCAAGCAGCAAATAAACCGATTAGTATTTTACTTGGTGTAGGTTTTGAACTTGGGGCACATAACGGAGCTAGTCCTTTAGCAGAGTATATAGATTATATTACTGAAAACTGGAAAGTAAACGTCACAGTTGGAGCCGGAAATCAGGCTAGCCAAGAATGTCATACAGCTGGAGTAGTAAAGTCAAATGAATCGGAAAAAATTAGTATTTTCATAGATAATGGGCAACCTTATTATATAGCAACGATTTGTAAAAATTTCATTGATAGTTTTGGAGTCCGGGTGATTACACCAAATGGAGAAAAAACCAGTTTATTAACAAGAGAAGAAATTAATAGTAATACCATAGTCGGAGATTTAATCATTTCGATCAATTTTTCGCAAGCGACACCTATAAGCCAAGGAGAGCAGATTATCATATTTATAGATTCTATAAGTGGTTCAGAAATTTCAGATGGAAATTGGACAATAGAGTTGGTCGGATTTTTTGTCTTAGACGGAATTTACGATGCCTGGAGCAACACGCTAGAACCATATAATAGGAAGATGAGATTTGATGCACCGGTCAAAAAAATGACGATAACAATTCCGGCGACTTCAATATCAGCAACTAGCGTGGGGGCTACAAGTAGCAATGGACTGGATATAGCAACATTTTCGGGTCAAGGATATATGGATGGAGACTCAGTTAAGCCAGACATTTGTGCACCCGGAATCGAAGTCAGTGTCGCTTCAGCTGGCGGAGGCTATCGAAAAGTGACTGGCACGAGTGCTTCGGCCGCCTTCGTAGCTGGAGCCTATTTATTAATGTTAGAATATGGCATGCGACAAATGAGTGATGACGACTATTTATATGGCGAAATGTTGAAAGCTTATCTTTTAAGAACGGCTAAACGACCTTTTGGAACCACTTTTCCGAATACAGAATGGGGTTATGGCGAACTGTGCATTAAATCTGCACTTCAACTATTAAGTACATTATATGATTCTTTATAGACTGTGCGGTGCACTTAGACCCATCCGGGAACGGTGGAAGTTGAAAAGGTCAAGTGCGTCGCTTCGCTCTACTCTATCCGTATAGTCCTCCTTTCTGAGGGGGAAAACCACGAAGTGGCAAGGTTGGAGTAACGCTGTCATCTTCCCAACCTCTCAGTCACTTCGTGACAGCTCTCCTAAAAGGAGAGCCTATGCGGAAGGCTTAAGTGCACAATTTTCCTTGAAGGATTATATCTTAGAAAGGAAGTTACACATGCAAAATAAAACTGATGCTGTATTACAAATCATGAATAAAATGCCGACTAGTCAGCAAGAACAGGCCAAACAAACATTGGGTAATTTCGGATTTGGAACCATTGCAAACATAGACGTATTAGTTAAATACAATGGTGACATCGAAAAAGTGGCTAACGAAGTCGGCGGAACTGTTCAAATATTGTCTACCAAATTTGCTGTTATGTCTATTCCAGAAGCCGCCGGTATGAATACACTTTTAGAATTTTCTGAAATAGAATATATGGAAACGCCCAAATTATTGAGTTACAATGTTAATACTTCTTTAAGCAATAGCTGTATAACATCCGTCAAAACCAAAAGTCCGTATAATTTAAAAGGAAAAGGTGTTTTATTAGGAATTATCGATTCCGGTATTCAATACGCTCATCCAGATTTTATAAACGAAGATGGAACTAGTCGTATTTTATATATTTGGGATCAAAGCATAGAAGGTCAACCGCCTAAAGGGTTTAAAATAGGTACAGAGTATAATAATGAGCAAATTAATCGAGCAATAAAGCAACGGACCAAATCCGAACGCTTAGCTATAGTACCGTCTCAGGATGATATAGGCCATGGGACTCACATTGCTGGAATTGCTGGAGGCAACGGAAAAATGAGTAATGGAAAATATGAAGGGATAGCTTCTGAGGCTCAATTCTTAATTGTAAAATTGGGTAAAGGTGGATCCAACGGTGCATATATTAGAAATATAGAAATAATGTTAGCCGTCAAATACGTCATCGAAAAAGCTAGAGATTTAAAGATGCCCATTGCTATAAATATTAGTAATGGAATGAACGAAGGACCACATGACGGCCAGTCTTTAATAGAACAGTATCTAGATGAGTTCTCACAAATGTGGAAAAATAATATTGTTGTTGCAGCCGGAAACGAAGGGGCTAGCAATACACATACTTATTTAAAAATAGAGAATGGAGACAGTACTTCTTTTTCATTTCAGGTTGGAGAAAATCAAAAATCTTATGCTTTATCTGTATGGAAATCGTTTATAGATATACTAGAGTTTGAGGTTGTAACACCATCCGGAGGGAAAAGTAGAAGAATTAGGTATAAAGACGGGCCAATCCAAGCTGTTATTGATAGAACCAGAATATATGCTACCTTTTCTGGACCATCTCCACTAAATGGCGATGAAGAATTTGCCTTATATTTGGCCGAAATAAGTGATGTCGGTGTAGCAAAAGGAATTTGGACGATAAATGTTTATGGAATAGACGTAATCGATGGTAACGTTCATGCATGGGGACCAACTTTAGAAATAGGTGGAGCCGATACATACATGTTAGAACCGATAAGAAATTCGACAGTCACAACACCGGGCACAGCTCGCAATGTAATTACGGTTGGAGCCTATAACGACTTAACAAATCAAATAGCAAATTTCTCAGGTGTTGGATTTACCCGAGATGGAACTATAAAGCCTGAAATCACAGCCCCGGGTGTTGATATTACAGGACCATCTATTACCGGAAATTATATATCGTATAGCGGAACTAGCATGGCTACGCCACATGTCACAGGTGCTGTAGCATTAATGATGGAATGGGGCATTGTACGAAAACATCAACCATTTTTGTATGGAGAATATTTAAAAACTTTTTTGCTACGTGGAGCCAAACGAGAAAATATAGATGCTCCAAGTACTGAATGGGGTTATGGCAAACTATGTTTAAAAAGTGCGTTTGATATTTTAGTCAAAAACGGATAATTTAATAAATATTAATAACTTTCCCTTCTTAGATGAAGGGATTTTTATTTCATTTTTTTATTAAAAGTTTAAAATTGGATATTATTGTTATGTAAAGTTATTAAAAATATATTGTATTTTTTAGAGTTTTATTATATAATAATATTACATAAATATACAAAATATAAAAACAGGGGGGCTATTATGCAAAATACGTTAAAAAAAGTTTTTAATATTATAAAAGTTACATTTGAAAAATGGCATAAATTGAGTTTGGTATTACGAATTTGTACTGGCCTTTTGTTCGGCTTAATATTCGGATTATTGCTACCATCTTTAGGATTTATAGTATTATTCGGAAAAATATTTGTTGGCGCATTGAAAGCCGTAGCCCCGATCTTAGTATTTTTCCTAGTCATGGGTGCTTTATGTCACAAGAGTGGCAACCAGAACAATAACCTGAAAGAAGTTGTTATCTTATACTTATTCGGAACATTGATGGCCGGAATAGTCGCAGTATTCGGTAGTTTTATTTTCCCGATACAGTTATCTTTAAATCCTGTTTTAACCTCTACCATGTCGGCACCGGGTGGAGTGGGCGAAGTTTTAGAAAATTTATTATTAAGCGTAGTATCCAATCCAGTTGCAGCCTTAATGAATGCTAACTACATTGGCATCTTAGCATGGGCCATTGTCTTCGGTATCGCCTTACGTACAGCGTCGGATACGACAAAAACAATGGTTAATAATTTTTCGGAAGCGACATCTCAGGCCGTAAAATGGATTATCGAATTAGCTCCATTTGGTATTATGGGCTTAGTATTCAATATGATAACTACAACTGGTCTTGAAGCATTGATTGGATACGCAAAATTAATTTTATTATTAGTTGGTTGCATGGCTTTTTTTGCTCTTGTTATAAATCCGGCGATAGTGTATTTTGCAACAAGAGAAAATCCATATCCATTAGTATTTAGATGTTTAAAAGAAAGTGGAATAACAGCTTTTTTCACTCGCAGTTCTGCAGCAAACATTCCAGTTAATATGCAGTTATGCGAGGACTTAGGCTTAGACGAAGATACTTATTCTGTATCCATCCCTTTAGGCGCTACAATAAACATGGCCGGCGCAGCGATAACTATCGCCGTGTTGACATTGGCAACAACACATACTTTGGGAATAGAAGTAGACTTATTTACTGCTATAATCTTAAGTATTTTATCAGCCGTAAGTGCATGCGGTGCGTCTGGTGTAGCTGGCGGATCTCTTTTATTAGTCCCTCTAGCTTGTAGCTTATTTGGTATTCCAAATGAAATCGCTATGGAAGTAGTTGGTGTTGGCTTTATCGTTGGTGTTATTCAAGATTCTTGCGAAACTGGATTAAATTCATCCACCGATGTACTTTATACAGCTATTGCAGAATTTTACAAAAAAAGAATAAGCAAAAATAAATAAGATATAAAATTAGCACAGCAAAAACCCCTTTCATAATTGAAGGGGGCTTTTGTTTGTTACATAGCACTTAATTTAGTTATTCTACTTGTCACTTCTATTGACAATTTGCTAAATCTTTCACGCTTAGCTTTTTCTTCTTCTATTAAAGAAGTTGGGGCCTTTTTAACAAAACCTTCATTGGAAAGTTTCTTGGTTACCCTAGCTATTTCACTTTCGTACTTATCTTTTTCTTTAGTTAATCGTTCTATTTCCTTTTTGATATCTAACAATTCACTAAGCGGAATATATATTACAGCACCCAACACAACTATGGATACAGCGTCACCTGGAATATTGGCCATATCTTTTTGTATTCGAACCTCTGACGCAAAGGCTAATGTTTTAAAAACTATGGCCCCATTTGTGAAAATATTCCTAATTTTTAGGTCATCCGAAACAACGTATATCGTAGCTTTTTTAGAAGGTGGCACATTCATTTCGGTGCGTAAATTTCTAACTTGTCTTACAGCGTCCTTAATAGTCTCGATCTCTTTTTCCTGAGTAGCAAAGTCTTTTTCGGCTGTAAATTTCGGCCATGTCGACATCATTATGCTCTGCTCAGAATTTTGAATACCTAAGAAAATTTCTTCTGTTACAAACGGAATAAATGGATGAAGCATTTTTAATATATCTATCATAACCGTTTTTAAAGTGTATAACGCCGCCGACCTCGTTGGATCTTCTTTATTATATAAACGAGGCTTAACCATTTCTATATACCAATCACAAAACTCTTCCCATGCAAAATCATGAACTTTTCCTACAGCCAATCCAAGCTCATATTTATCCAAGTTTTCATCAACAATATTAATTAAATTGTTAGCCTTAGATAGAATCCACTTATCTGTTGCAGTCAACTCTTTAGGCATTATGCTAAGATCCACTTCTTCACTATCATCTTCACAATTCATCAAAATAAATCTTGTAGCATTCCAAAGTTTATTCAAAAAGTTTCTATTCACTTCGACTCTTTCGAAGTAAAATCGCATGTCATTTCCTGGCGCATTTCCTGTTACTAGTGTTAACCTTAAAGCATCGGCTCCGTATTTGTGTATAACATCTAATGGATCTATCCCATTTCCTAAAGACTTACTCATTTTCCTACCTTGGCTATCTCTTATTAATCCATGTATTAATACATCTTTAAACGGAACTGCACCCATCTGCTCAAGTCCGGAAAATACCATACGTACAACCCAGAAGAAGATTATGTCATATCCAGTTACTAAAACGCTAGTCGGATAAAAATGTTTCAGCTCTTCTGTCTGCTCCGGCCAACCTAGTGTAGAAAACGGCCATAGTGCAGAACTAAACCATGTATCCAAAGTATCTTCATCTTGAATAAATTCTTTACAGCCACATTTACATGTTTCTGGCTTATTTTTACTAACAACAATTTCGCCACATTTTTTGCAATAGTATGCTGGTATTCTATGGCCCCACCAAAGTTGTCTAGATATGCACCAGTCTCTAATATTTTCTAACCATCTCAAATATGTTTTACCGAATCTCTCGGGTACAAAATTTAAATCTCCAGTTTCTAAAGCTTTAATTGCGGGTTCGGCTAATTCTTTCATTCTAACAAACCATTGTTCTTTAACCATAGGCTCAATTACACAGTTACATCTATCATGGATCCCAACGTTGTGAACGTGAGGTTCTATTTTGTCTAGCTGACCCATTTTATCTAATTCCTTTAAAATCTCTTCTCTAGCCTTAGATAAGGTCATACCTTCAAACTGAGCAGCATTGCTATTCATGGTTCCGTCATCGTTCATAACGCATATTTCTTTTAAATTGTGACGTTGTCCAACTTCAAAATCGTTCGGATCATGATAAGGTGTTATTTTTACGACACCGGTTCCAAAATCCATATCAACATAATCGTCTGCGATAATCGGAATTTCTCGATTTACGAAAGGTACTAGTACTGTTTTACCTACTAAGTGAGCATATCTTTTATCTTCAGGATTCACAGCCACGGCCGTATCTCCTAACAATGTTTCTGGCCTAGTTGTAGCAAAATGAACTGATTTTTCATCACCGGATGGATTTATAATTTTGTAGTTTAGATGATAAAAATGGCCATCTTTTTCCTCGTGAATAACTTCTGCGTCAGAAATGCTGGTTTGACAAACCGGACACCAGTTTATAATCCTAGAACCTTTATAAATATAGCCTTTATTGTATAAATTAATAAATACTTCGGCTACAGCATCCGATAAACCGTCATCCATAGTAAACCGTTCTCTGCGCCAATCACAGGATGTACCGAGCTTTCTAAGTTGCTGCGTAATTATTCCGCCGTATTCATCCTTCCATTTCCAAGCATGCTCTAAAAATTTTTCTCGGCCAAGTTCGTTTTTATCTATTCCCTCATCTTTTAACTTATTCACAATTTTGACTTCTGTCGCTATGCTCGCATGATCCGTTCCGGGCATCCATAAAATATTATATCCTTGCATCCTCTTATATCTAGTTAAAATATCTTGGATTGTGTTATCCAAAGCATGGCCCATGTGAAGCTGACCTGTAATATTTGGAGGAGGCATCATAATAGTAAAAGGCTTTTTATTTTTATCTACTTCTTCATGGAAATAACCACTATCCTCCCATTTTTTATATAATTTATCCTCTACTATAGATGGATCATAAATTTTTTCTAACATATTAATTTCCCTTCTAAAAAAATATTTTTATAAAAAATCTCGTTCTAAGTTGCAAACGAGATTTGTCCGTATATATTTATATTGGTAATCACAGTACTTTGAAATAATAATAAAATTACTGTAGTTTATCGATCGTTAATTGGTAAAAATGGTATAAGATTAGCAGCCATGTTTTGTAGAGTTAAAGTTTGTAGCCATATTTTTCCTGGTCCTGTTAGCTTAGTTAGGAATAAACCTTCGCCACCAAATAATATATTTTTTACCCCTTTTACTGTCTCAATTTCATAAGACACTGTTTTCTCAAAAGCTACTACATTGCCACTATCTACTAAACAAACTTCACCATTTTGCAAAGTTTTGGTTATAACACTACCAGCACTTTCTAAAAATACTATTCCTTCTCCAAAAATTCTTTGAAGGATAAAACCTTCTCCACCAAAAAAGCCAGAACTTAATTTTTTTGTAAATGTGACTTCTAAAGATACAGAAGGTGGTGCACATAAGAAAGCATCTTTCTGAGCTATAATTTCATAACCCCTATTTAAAGTTACCGGAATTATAGTACCTGGACATTTTGCTCCAAAAGTTATTTCTGAGTTATCTCTTTTAGATATATAAGTCACCATAAATAACGATTCTCCTGCAAACATTCTTCCAATACTTTTTCCTATTCCACCTTTAAGATTAGATTCCATTTTTATATGTTCATCTAACCAAATCATTCCGCCCGATTGTGTAAATACTTCTTCGTTCTTATCTAAGGTAATAGTTACTGCTGGAAAAGAGTCTCCAAAAATTTTATAATTCATAAAAATGCTCCTTTGATATATTTATATTAATAAGAATAAAAATCCTACAGCTAAAATTACTAAACCTACTAATCTCATTGATAAAATCGCACCACTAACTAGCATTAAAAATTCTGTTCTGTCTTTTTCATCTATTTTTACTCGACCAATTATAATTCGTTTAGCATAACACAGTAACATAAGTCCTATTATAAATAATAAAAATCCAACCGGTTTCATAATTACTCGCTTCCCCCTTAGCTTGCAAAATATGGTCTATTTTAGCTTAAAATAGCTGTTTTGTCAAGCTTATCTTACAAAGCCTCTTCCCCACAATTTTGTGAAGTCGGAGGAGCGTATCGCTTCCTCGCAATTTTGTGAAGTGCCTGCAAAGTGATATTTGTTAGCCGATTGTCAACCAACTGAAATGCTATAGATATTGATCCTTGTATATTAGTGTGTTATCATCGAAAAAACGCAATAATTCTGTAAACCTATCCCAGCCAAAAATAAATGCGTATCTTCTATATTAAGGATGGGCCAGAGTGGGAGCCTGCTGTCCTGCAATTTTGTGAAAACATAGGGGCGCAACGTAGCGAAACAGACTGAGGGGTCGGTGAAAGGCTCTCCGACCTAGCTCTCCTTTTAGGAGAGCTGTCAGCGAAGCTGACTGAGAGGTTGGGGGTATCAACTAAACGGAAAATGGAAAGGTTCTTGAAAATTTTTATTACTTCAAGGTAAATCAACTTAGATGAGTAACTACCACTAGAAGGCACGCTTTATCCCTCCGTCAACTTCGCCAAAAGATTTTTAAGTTCCCGGCTATGCCCCTAATCTATTTGTATTACTACTTCTTTTGTTCCGGATGGTATTATAAATTCAAACGTCCCTCTAATTCTTTGTGTGAATGCTATATTTTTGATAGAACATTTTACTATTGCTCGATGAATATCTTCTGCCATCGAAATTATTACAGCACTGTCTGTTCTTATATTAGTTTTCTTAATCGTTATGCTACATTGTGTGAAATCTTCGCTAAATTTTGCTTCTTCTATCCATGTCTCAAATCCGGTCGTTACCGTTCCGGCCTTGTAGTAAATATTAGCCCAAATGTTTATCGGTGTCGATAATCCACCAAAGTTGTGGAACCATCCACCACGGCCCGTTGCTATGTTTAATAACTCAAAAGTGTAATACGAATCATCCACTTCCTTTTTCCACGATTCTAATGCGGTATTCGCTATTTTGTACGCAAAATCCGTTTCTCCTATATCTAGCATTGTTTTGTAGATAAACCATTGATGCGGAAACCATACTGATCCGTTCCAATATCCATTTGGATCAAAATAACTTGCGGATAAATCTACAGAACTTATACCTACATGTGAAAATAAACGCTCTGGTGATTTCAATCTTTCTAATATAATATTTTTTTGTTCTTCTGTACATGCACCGGCAATAATCGGATAAATTCCATCCACACTCTTATTAAAATTTTCGCCTTTTTCTGTCTTTAAAAATCCTAATGGATTACCGTTTTCATCATGATATACGTAACTAAAATATCCGGCCTCAACGTCCCAGCTATAGTTTTGTAGAGCGTCTGTGAAATTTTCTATATCGATGTTATAAATTAATACGTCCTCTGTTAAATCCATTCGTTCGGCCATCATTCGTAAAATTTTCGCACTTCGAATAACTTGTGATGTAGAAACTACGGCGGCCATTTTTTGGGCTAATTTATTATTATGCGTGTATACTTGGGCCGGCAAATCATCCATTCCACTAGCATTATAAAAATAATCAAATGTAGTAGTCATCCCACTTTTAAACTTGGCCGTAGTCGATCCTTCCGATTTACCTGCTAAAAAGTTATAAAAACGCTTTGCTTTATGATAATATTTTTTATAATATTCAAAATTTTGAGTGCGTTGCATCAATTCTAATAGCAAATAAATTTGTACCGGAACCGGAGTACCATGCATCAAAAATGCATAATCTGGTACATCGCTTAAATACATATCCAAAGTGTACTCTGCTAACTTTGGATCGTACTCTAATAGGCCCAATCCTACGAAGCCAGAATCCCAAGTATACAAACAGTCCCAACGCTTTCCAGGCGTAAAGTGTTTAACATATTCTCCATACTTATAAATCGGATATACTATATTGGTTAACGTTGTAGACTGCAGTATTTCATTACTTAAAACATATTTAGAACCTTCTCTTTTATAATTAATTGGTTGATATTTATCTCTGGCCTTCAAATAAATTTGTTCTAACTTTTCTAAAAAATATGTTGTAGAATCAAATAAAATTTCCTGATTGCTAACTATAGCATATTCGACATGCCTACTATTTTCCGGAATGAATATTGAGTGAACTAGGATATTTTCATAGAATCCTAAGTCGCTTTTCTTTTGTTTAAATGAATCCGTGAATGTAGCTAGTACATTATCAAAAGATGGATCCGAATTTGATAATCGACTAATGGTACAATCTTCTAGCGTCCCTGTATTCAATCTTCTGCGCCTAACTTTATTGGATATGCATTTAAAATAAAATTGGGTCGGTATGCCATCATATATAAACTTAAATTGCTTATTTTCATCTATAGTTGTTTCTGGTACAAAATTATAAACTCCCTTAGTCAGTTGAACAGCTTGCGGATTCTGAGTTATAACAATAAAGTTAAATTCTATACCGCCTTTTGCTAGAGCTAGTAAATCTATATTGACCTTTCCTCTTTCTATATCACCAACTTTTATGCTGGCCGTTATCAATTCGGATGAAGCAGAGAAATTCACTATTTCATAATAGTTAGCTATAGACAATTTAAAGGATGCATCGTCTTGGGTACAGGTTCTATAACCAAAAACTAAATAAGCATCCGCAATATTATTTTCTACTATTATAGAGTAACCAACCTTATCTTCTAGCCCTTCACCGAATTTTTTAAATATAAGGCCTTCTTTTTTTGGTACTCTATCGCCTAATCCTTGGTTGCGTACAAAATTAGGATCTAAAAACTCACCCTTTTTTCTACCATCCGGTTGTAAATTATCCCACGGCCTCTTTTCTGTTTGGCTAAAGTATTCATAATCTAGGCAATGAATAAATATACTGTTATCTGCGATTTCTATATCTGTAAAAGTTTTAAATGGATACTCGATAGCATGAAAATAATTTAACATGCAGTTTCGAGGTAATTTAGTATTGTTGACAAATTCAATTCGTATTAACATAGTTTCGTCATTTATAGCCGAAAAGGATACGTCAGCATAAAGTTCGTCTTTCCAAATTAAATCATAACGATAGCAAAAATATGTTAAATCTGCCGACGCTTCCCATGGATGATATCCAGAAGGAAAAGTTACATTTGGTACGGGTATAGAACTATTAACTATTGTCGGATGCACCACTGTGTCAAATCTTATTCCTCGTCCATCCGCTATTATGTTCGAAACACCCATGTATTTTTTTGAGTACGGTCCCCATGCAGGTAATAAATTATCCATAACAACCTCCATTATACTAGAATTTTTATTTCAAAATATAAGAAAACTCCCTTAAAGTCAAGGGAGTCTACACTTTTTATTCGCTATTTGCTTTTGCTATTGTAGCATTCTAAATTTTTCAAACCTAAAAGAGTGGTTTTCTACAAGTTAGTTATAACTTTATTTTTCAAGGGGAAATATTTTATTCGCCGTTTGCTTTTGCTATCGCTGCGTCGTAGACCGGAGCCACCGCTTCAATTGCTTCGGCTACGGTTTTTTCGTTATAATAAATTGGATTTGAAATAGCACTTGAGCTTAAACCTACTAATGCTATCAATGACATAGATATAATAAGAGATACTCTTCACAATGTTAATCGATTTTTCATATTTTAGTCCTCTTTTCTTATTCAAAAATGAATTATATTTTATTAATTATCAAAATAATAAGTGTGATACGTCGAATTATCTTCCCGTATTATGCATTGCATGGCCGTTCTTATGTGGCGCTGAGCAATGTCTTTATAATTTTCATTCCCTGTTGTTTCTGTCGCCCAATACAGTAGCGGTAAATTCAATAAGCAGTCTATAATCAATCTGTATTCGCCCGGATTGTCCAGTTCACCTCATGCTTGAATGAAGTCACCATTTGTCTGAAATCTACTAACTAGATAATCCGCCGCCAATAACGCTGCTTTCTTTGCATTTTCATTTCCCGTTAATTTAAAGGCAGAAACGCATGATAAACTATATAGGAATCCCATATCATGATTATAGATCCTTATTTTATTAACTATACGATTTAAAAAGCTATCTACATGAACTTCGGCCACTTCTCTAAACTCTTTATCCCCTGTTAGTTCGTAAGAAAGCCATAGTTCTCCCGTGAAAAAACCGGTTGTCCAATCTTGATGAGATACCTATTAAAAAAAATTATTGCTAGATGTATTGCTTTGAAAATGCTCCGTAAAGTCTGGCAAATTCCTTTTGATTATATTTGTTGCATGATTAATAGAAATTTGAAGTTCATGATCGTTAATTTCTGGATATTTCAGTATACTATTAATAGTCTGTGCCATATTTTACGCATCCTTTGTATTTAAAATTAGTTCATATGTCCAATACAAACGCTATATCCTCTGCTTCTTCTTTTAAATAACTAGGCCGGAATAACATAGGCATCGTCTGTATATATGGCCATGTATTGATCTGCTGTGACCATTTTGGCAACTCATCACAAATTATCCTTATTTTAATCGTATTATAAAGTAATTAAAATATGAAGTCAATTTACATTTTTTTATTCTAAACTTATCTACATATTTAAGAGTACAAAATATTTTAAACCTTATAAGACAAAAAAAAGACTGCACTCGAGAGTACAGTCAGTCGGATCAAATACTAATTTATTATCTAATTATTTTGCATTTAATTTATCTAGTTCGGATTGCCATAGAGGTTCTTGATTTTCTACAGATTCATTTGGTGTCATGTGACCCCATCCTATCTGGTCTACAACTAAATTCTTTTTAATATTTCCTGCAATAGATGCTGAATGATCTACTTGACCTATCCCTGGCGTTCTCAAAAGAACCATAGTTTCGTCTACAGCACGAGAGTCTCTGTATAACGGATAAAGTGCTGTCATCCATGCTTCTTCATAATCGTATTCTGGAGCTTCGTTAGTCCAAATGTCCAATGCAAACGCTATATCCTCCGCTTCTTCTTTCGAATAACTGGCTGGAATAATATAAGCGTCGTCTGTATATATGGCCATGTATTGATCTGCTTGTGGCCCTTTTGGAAATGCTACCATTCCCCAATCATCAGTCATCTGATCTACTCCTAAAGTAGTACATTCCCATTCACTACCTAAGTACATAGCTATTTTTCCGCTATAAAATAATTGTTTATGTCCGTCCCAGTGTTCAGGAATTAGATCTAAATCAGTTTTCCAAAAATTAGATGCCCATTCAAGTGCTTCCATGCTTTCCGGGGATTTTAAATCATAAAAATAATTTCCGTTCTCATCTATATCCATGAATGTCCCACCATTTGAAAATACAGCTGCACTACCAAAATTTCCATAATGACTGTTTATAGCATAAATATCGTTTACTCCATCGTTATCTGTGTCTTTCGTTAATAGCTCAGATAACTCTATAAATTTATCCCATGTCCACTCGCCAGATGCTTGTAAGTCATATAATAAATCCGGATCTAAACCTGCTTCTTCAAATAATCGCTTATTGAAAAATATTACACGCCCTGGTCGGCCAAATTTAGTTACTCCGTAAACGCTATCTCCAACCGTCATCGTATCGATTAATGAACTGCTCCACTTTGAATCTTCTAGGTCAATAGAATCTAATGTCGCAAGATCATATAATAGACCACTATCTCTAGCTGCTAAAATGAAGTTAGCATGGATCCTAAAAACTTGCGCCGCTGGATCGTCTGCTAAACTAGAAGTGGATAACAATTCTAATAAAGTGCTATAAGTTCCTAAAGCTTTTTGTGCGTATGTAAAATTATGTGTATCCATCATTTCGTTACGATATTCCCATAGAGCCTCTTCTTGAGAACTTCTTTTAACTTCTGGCTCTACCGTATCGCTCCATTCAGCCTGAATTATTTCTAATCCACCAAGATCACGGACAGGCTCCGGTTCTGGTTCTGGAACCGGTTGAGAGGTTTCTACATCCTTTTGAGCGATTTCCGTATTATTATCGGATTGAGTAGTTTCTTGTTGTTCTACATTTTCTATTTTTGTGTCTTCGACCTCGGCCGTTTCTCCACCGCAAGCTGTCAAAATACTCATGACCATTGCTGTTAAAACCAAATATTTAAATTTTTTATTCATAAACAAAATACCTCCATTAATTAATTTCTATATAAATTATCCTTACTTCAATCGTATTATATAATGATTAAAATATAAAGTCAATTTATATTTTTTTATTCTAAAATTATCTATATATTAAGAGTACGAGATAATTTAAACCTTATAAGATTCAAATTATATGCTATATTTAAACCTATATGCATTGTTTATACGTCGAAATATCCCAAGTTTATAATGCATTTTTCTAAAAAATTTAAATAAGTTGATAATTTTTTTATATTTAATAACATGTCTATTGAATCATTTTTCATTATGTTGTATAATCATGAATAACGTAATTAAGAATAATTTAAGGAAGGATATTGTCCATGAAACAGCAAAATTATATTTTAATAATGTGTGATGATTTAGGCTACGGAGATGTTGGTTTTAATGGAAACGAAATTATACATACGCCATATTTAGATAGGCTATCAAAAGAAGGTGCAGTATTTGAACATTTTTATTCCGGAGCACCGGTGTGTTCACCAACGAGAGGAACCTGCTTAACCGGCCGACATCATTATCGATTCACAGTAACAACAGCCAACGCTGGATCATTACCAAAAGAAGAAATTACAATACCACAAATGTTAAAACAGCAAGGATATACTACAGGTCATTTTGGCAAATGGCATCTAGGTACTTTATCTAAAACAATTTCGGATGGCAGACGAGGTGGCTCAAAAAATGCTACATTGTATAGTCCACCATGGGAGCATTATATAGACGAATGTTTTTCTACAGAAGTTGCGGTTCCTTTGTACAATCCCATGGAAAATCAACATTTTACTAGTAAATATTGGTTAAGTGAAGAAAATTATGAAACCAAAAATTTAGAAGGAGATGATTCGAAAGTAATTATGGATCGTGCTATACCTTTTATAGAAAAAAATGTAGCAAATAACAATCCCTTTTTGGCAATAATTTGGTTTCATGCACCACATGAGCCGGTTATTGCTTCGCCAGAACACCGTTCGTTATATTCGGATTATCCCGAAGTTATGCAACATTATTTTGGATGTATCACAGCTATGGATGAACAAGTCGGAAGATTAAATTCTAAAATCAAAGCCCTTGGAATAGAAGAAAATACTTGTATATGGTTTTGTAGCGATAATGGCCCAGAAGGTGAAGGTATATCTAAAAATGGACGAGGTGCAGGTAGCACAAAAGGCCTTAGAGGACGTAAGAGAAGTCTTTTCAATGGTGGCATAAACGTTCCGGCCTGTATAAAGTGGCCAGCGTATGTTGAGCCTGGTTCTACATATTCTTTTTTGGCGAGTACTCTAGATTTTCTTCCAACTTTTTTTGCTCACAATGAAATTATAATGCCCGATAATAGACCAATAGATGGAGAAAATTTGTTGGAACATTTTCAAGGCATAACGTCCAAGCGTTTAAAACCTATCCCATTAAGATTTGTCGGTCCGAGCAAATCACACATGGCTGGTGCACCAACATTTGGATTAATAAATGATGATTACAAAATTTTATGTAATTTCAATGACGATCATCCTGAATCAATGATGTTTAATACTTTTACGGATAGATTAGAAGAATTCAACATAGCCGAAACTAAGCGAGATGTATTTGAAAAATATAGAGATAATTTATGGGAAATTGCTCAAAGTTTTGAGAAAAGTCATAACGGTGCAGACTACAATATCTCGGATTATAAACCAAAATTTGATTTCATATCTAACAATTCTATATGGAACAAAATCAATTAAAACCTCCTTTCTTGTAGGAAGCTTTTCTATATTAACTCAACTAACTTTTAGGAGGTTACGGAACAAAATCAACTAAGACCTCCTTTTTTTAGGAGGCTTTTCTATTCAACTCAATTAAACTTTAGGAGGTTACTTTTATGTTAGCAAATTTTATACTTAGCCTAAATACTGTTATGCCCTTATTCATTCTTATAGCAATCGGTTATATATTACAAAGGATGCATAAACTGGATGAAAAATTTGTGAAGCAATCCAATTACATAGTTTTTAAATTAAGTTTGCCAGTAACACTTTTTAACACCATTTACAATATCAATACCCAAGAATTATTTAATCCATGGCTAATCTCGTACGCTGTTATTTCGATGATAGTTGTTGCTACTTCACTTTTTATATTTGTTCCGAAATTTATTCATGAACCTAAAACTGCGGCTTCATTCGCCCAAAGTAGTTTTAGAGGCAATTTTGTCCTATTAGGCAGTGTATTAGCTATTCAACTTTTCGGACCAGAAGGTTCTCTACCTACCATTTCATTAATTCCTATTGTTATCCCTGTCATTATGATTCTAAGTATAATTGTTTTACGTGTTTTGAGCCAAAATCCGGAGTTAGAACCGATAAATATTAAGCAGATTATATTTGAGATTATAAGCAATCCAATTATATTGGGAATTTTTATCGCTATAATTTTCAAAACAATTAATATTAAAATTCCCCTTATGCTTTCTATCAGCATGGATTATTTGGGTAGTTTATCTACGCCATTAGCATTGATTGCGTTAGGAGTTCAGTTACAATTTACTCATATAGCTAAATTTAAATTAGTTGCTATATGCTCCATGATAAAATTAATAGCAATTCCTTTAATTGTGCTAATTCCTGCTTACTATCTTGGATTCAGAAACTACGAAATGGGCGCATTATTTATTCTCTTTAGCGCACCAGCCGGCATCTCGAATTACGCTTTAGCCTATAACATGAAATGCGATTATGAATTTACTGGCCAAATGGTTATAATTTCCACTATGTTGTCTTTGTTCACCATGATTATCGCAATTATGATATTTAAAAACCTCGAAATTTTTTAAAATTTAAAATTCTCTCCCTATAATTGGAAATATATTTTAAAAATATGCATATAAGTAGCGATTTATTGAAATAATATAGAATACTTTCAAAAATAGGGAGTAAATTTAAAATTTAATATGGCACTACCTATCCTTTAAAATTATCAGCTTTTAACTGTTAGGCATAAAGAAATTTAGTGGAGGTTTATTGTTTATGGAAATAATAATTAGTTTTTTAATGGATTTACAAGATTGGATGTTTATTACATGTATTGGCCTATTGTTTGTTGTTGCTCAAATATTGATAATCCGGCGCTATAGAAATAGCGCATTAATGCTCGGTAATTTAGCTAGCTATATAGGTATTATCGGAACTTTTGTAGGAGTATTTCAGGGTTTACAATATTTTAATCCAATGACTGAAAATATCGCTAAGAGTTTACCCGGATTATTATCAGGTATGAAAACAGCCTTTTTAACTTCTATAGTTGGTATGATAGCTAATTTAATCATTAAATTAATTTGCGGATTTATAAATGGTAGAAATGAGTTAAAAGCCACCATTAATCATGAAGAAGATAATTATAAATTGATGGATTTATTTGAAAAAATGGAAAGGCATTTGGATAGACAACTAGACTTCTCTAGTGCAAATCTAAAAAATACAAACCACATGCAAGAATTAATGGAGGAGTTGCTTAAAGAACATCAAAATATAAAAGATAATATCGACCAAATATCATTAAAACCTATAACTAAAGCTATTCATGATGTAGGTGTAAATACTACTACGGCTATATCCCTTGTATTTGACGACTTTATAAAAAAACTAATGATGGACATTAACTCACATTATGACTTTGTCCAGAATGAATTAACAATATTAAATAGTAGGGTGGATCAGGTTACTGCTCATTATCCTAATGAGGCGATATCCGAATCAGTTGCGACTTTAAATGATACATTGCAAGGGTTTGTTCAAAACATATCTCAAATCAATTTAGAGTATAACCATCCACCCCAAATTTATATAGACGATGAAAAATTAAAGTTACTCAATGATGTATTAGAAAAATTAGACTTTTCTTTTGAAAATATAAAAGGCTTAGATGAAATGCTAGTTCGTAATAGTGATTTAATCAAAGATCTTAGCTCTAATATAACTCAAGAACTAAATAAATTATCCAATTTTGACACTAATATTGACACAACTGTTAGCGCTTTGGAAAACTTATCAATACAAGCTAAAATTTCATTAGAAAAATTTCAAGTTTATTTAGTAGAAACAACTCACAATGTCAATCAAACCGTTTCAAATCAATCTGAATTATTGGTTTCGAACTTTTCAAATGTATTATCATCTACCAATACTTTGTCTAAAGATCTAGAAAATCAATTTTCAGATCTAGCAGAAAATAACATAAACATTATCTCAAAATCATTAGAACATATAAAAATTCATACTCTAGATATTACTTCTGAATTAGTTAGGGAAGGTATCCTAACTACCCAAACTCTTAAAGAAGCACTAGTTGAACATCAAAAACATATGGTTAATGAATTAGGTGAGGCAGTGGACGACTGGAGTGAAGAAATTTTCGAAACATTTAGTCTTCAAACAAAGCAATTAAATACGCATAACTCTAATGTAAAGCGAGTTATAGAATCTTCTAATTTAGTATTTTCTAATGTTTTAGGTCGAATGGATATGGAACTAAAAAATTCTGTAGAAAATCTTATGATTAATCTCAATACTAGTATAAAAAATATGATTATACCAACTATCAATAAATATAACAAAAATAAAAATTATACTGATCCTTTTAATTATCCAAGTTCAGACGAACTAACTAATTATTCTATAATGACTGAAGAGCAAACAGATTATAGGTTAGATCAAAAAAGTAAAAGTGAAAATAATTAATTAGGAGGAGATTATGAATATTTTAAATTCAACTAAAAATACAATAAATGATCCTACATCTATCGACTCAGCTATTTACGATTTAATGGCTGGTCTAATGATAGTTTTTGTTTTAATTTCGATAGGGTTTATGGTACAAGTTCAAGAAGAAACACAAAAAGTACAAGAAATAAATAATCAATACCAAGAGCAATCCGAACTAATCAATTCATACGATATAGTAAAATCGGATATAAACGACGATCTAATCAATGCTTTTGGTGATGATTTAGATTTATTAAATATGGAAATCACGCCGGAAAATACTATAAGATTCAATTCACCAGAAGTATTATTTAGTAATGGTCAATCCGAAATAAGTGATGATTTTAAATTTATTTTGGACAAGTTTTTTCCTATATATCTAGATTTAATTTACAGCAATTATAAGGATTCTATAAAAGAGATAAGAATAGAAGGTCATACATCTACAGAATGGTCACAGGATGTTAGCCCCAATGTAGCATACTTTAATAATATGCGCTTATCTCAAGATCGGACTAGATCAGTTCTTGAATATGTAATGAATTTACCATCCTCTGAGCCTTATAGAGATTGGTTAGTTGCAAACATGACAGCTAACGGACTTTCATCTAGTCATCCTATCATAAATCCGCTTACAGGAAAAGAAGACAGCGCCAGATCTCGTCGTGTTGAATTTAAAATTGTCACTCTTATGTAAAAATTTAATTAAGTGGAGGGGTAACCCTCCATTTTTTATAATATACTTTTAACATATATATCAAATATCATATTCAAATCCACTTCTTCTGGATGATTAGCCAATTTAAGTTTATTCGCAAAAGTTATCTCTACATATTTTTGCAACTGTTCTTTAGAACATTTCACTTTATATTCTTCTAACAATGGCTCTATTATATCACCTAGTTGATCAATACTAGATACGCCTAAATATTTTAATATTTGTTTTACTCGTTCTTGATTTTCTGGTTTTTTAAAAGACTTTAAATAAGCACGGTATAATATAGCGTTGGAAGCGCCATGTGGCATATTTTCATAATACGTTAAGCTATATCCGCATGTATGGGGCAAAGATGTTCCGGTTTGAGCTATTGCTATTCCGCCATAAGTGGATGCTAACAATAATTTTTCACGTACGTCTTTACATATATCAGCATTTGTTAATGCTTCTAGACATTTAGATAATAGTTCTAGCCCCGTTTTAACGTACATCTCACTAATAATATTGGATTTGGTATTTAAATAACTTTCTACTAAGTGGCTTAACGCATCTAAGGCCGTATACCTAGTAATTCCAAGAGGCATGTCCATCATATATTTTACATCTAAAAATGCTATTTCCGGAAAGACTTTATGTCCATAATTAATTTTAGTACCTCGTTTATGATCCGTAAAAATAGCATACTGAGTTACTTCGCTTCCTGTGCCCGCTGTTGTTGGAATCGCTATCACTGGTATAGCATCTAATTTTGGGCCACCTATTAAATGCTGAGCATCTATTTCTGGATGCTTTATCATAATTGCAATCCCTTTTGCTGCATCCAATGGCGATCCTCCACCAATTCCTATTACAAAATCTATATCTATAGCCATCTTTTTGGCCTTTTCTAATGTTTCCAAAGAGGGATTTTCTTCTACTTCATCGAATAATTCATGTTTTATCCCTTCTTTATCTAACGCACTTGTTATATCCTTATAGGCCCCATTTTTTTTTGCCGAAGATTTTCCTGTTACAATTAAAGCCTTATTACCTTTTTTTAGCAAAGTGCTGTTTTTATTTATACATTCGTCTCCTGAAATGATTGTCGTTGGCATTTCAAATATAAATTCCATTCTATGGTTTTCCTCCAATACTTGTAGTTGGCATTTCAAATATAAATTTCATTTTATGGATTTCCTCTAATAATTGTAGTTGACCTTTCAAATATAAATTTTATTTTATGGGTTTCCTACAATAATTTATATAATAATATGCCAATTATAAATCAAACTTATCTAATTATTCTAGCCTATTTAAAAATTTTTTTCAAAAAGTACTTGACAGTTTTGCAATTATAGGATAAGCTTTACAGACAAATGCATCTGTAGCTCAGAGGATAGAGCGTCGGTTTCCTAAACCGTGCGTCGGATGTTCGAATCATCTCAGGTGCATTATTTTATTCTTCGGATTCTTTTATTACGTCCAAAATTTTATTCATATCCGTTACATATGCTAACCCATTAAACCTCGGCCCATTTTCAAAAGAAAAAATACTTCTCGCTGCTACCCCATCATCTCCTAATAACCTACTATAAGGATTGATTTTTATTGTCGTTTTTTTAGACTGCTTTTCATATTTCGCATAATGGTGTAACATTAAAGCAGTTACTAAACTATCCTTTAATGCTCCATTCTCTACTAATCCCTTCAAAATTATATTGTTAATATCTTCATTTTTATAAATATTAGTAATGGTTGAGTATGACATTACTTTTCTATATATTTTCCCTTTTTCAGATCGGCCTCCTACTATTTGCCCCGAATATATATTAAAAACTCCAGATAATTTTTTATTTTCGTTTTTGATGTGTTGATCTATTTCTTGTGTATCCTTCATATGAAGAGCTGTTTCCAAAAAACCACTGCTATGATCAATAACTCTAAACTGTTCAAAATAAAGTGGATACATTCTTAAGTCGCTGTGAAGTTTAAAAACCTTCTCTAAAACATCTTCGTTCATAAAAAACATATTTTCAACTTTTTTTGTTAAGTTAACTTTACTTGTAAATGGTTTCTGTGCTATATAAATAATATCTTTATATCCTAAATCATACAGTTCATCAATAGTTTTTGTTACAATATCAGGTTTATAAAATACGTCTGTTCCGTCATAATAATCTTGAAAAGTTTTAAAAGTATCGTAAATTATACAATTATCGCTTATTTTTGTTAATAATACTACTTCTCCTAAAAGTACTTTGGTTCCACGTTCTCTATCCGCAAAGCTACTATCTGTTTGTCTACTAGTTACTATAATAATAGCTGTCTGATCCAATATACTTGTAGTATCAAATATAAAATTCTTTGGAACATTAGCATACATAGATGACAAAGCGTTGTTATAAACAAAGTCTCCACTATTATCAATATTAAAACCTTGTGAGGCTGCGTGATATTCGTTATTTAATCCATGCTCAAATATTTTTACTACATTTCTTACATGACTCCCTACTTCTTCTGGAAAAATATTACGATGTATTCTCATTAAATTGATGTATATGAGCTTGTTCCGTTCTGTCTTAGGTAAGCATTTACATAATATTGTATTCAATAAGGTTAAATAAGATATTTGGTAAATTCGATCATTTACCATTTTAGGATTAATTGTATAAGGAATTTTAATATTAAAATAACCTTGTAAATTTTTTTCAATTATCGTTAAACTATTTCTATCTTCATAATTTGTTTGGCTAGGATAAAAAATTATCGGTAATATATTTAAGCTTAGCTTATTATAATCGATTGTTAGTTGATCAATATCCGAAGTTTCATACATAGCTTTACTTTTGATATTAATTTTAATTGGTAATTTTAATAATATCTGTGCTACATTTTCATTTATGGTTAATTGATCTAAATTTTTTTCATGTATAACACTTATATTTTGCAAATACTCTGTAAAATGCTTTACTGGTCGTAAAAAACTATGTGAATCTAGATTTGGAGCCAGAACATTTTTAAATAAAAATAATTCTCGATCAAAATCTTTGTCTTGAATCGCCATATCTGTTAATCTATATCGAACTACACTTAAAAATATATTTTCAATTGACTGAATATTTCTATCACCGGATCCAGTGCCATTAGCATTAAAATAATGGTCAAAGACTTTTATTATTTGATCAAATCTCTTTAATTCCAGTAATCTTTTAAGTCCTAAATCGTCATCTCTTTCCCAAGTTAAAACCGGGTCATAATTGGGATTTTCTAATTCAAATAGTAAAAATGAAAATAAAAATATCTTTCTAATTGCTTTGTCAAATTTCGACTCACGTAAATCTTCTTCTAAACTATCCAAATGATATCTGTAAGATGCCTTTTGATCTTCGGCTTGTACATTACCATTAAGTTTCATACTCAAGACTCTTTTAAAAGTTTGCGTTTTGTCTGTTTTGTCTTTTGATAAAATACCATCAACTTTTCCGATAAAAGGCATCATATCAAAAATATTACTTTGGGAAAATATATTGCTTATATTTTTTTCAAATGTTCCGATAACAATTGTTTTATCTTGTTCTCTTTTAAACGAAAGTTTAGCTAAATATTGTTCTACAAGACTAAATCTGGTTATATAACATTTAGTTAAAATATAGTCTCTAGAGTTTTTATTTTTATAGTTTAATAACAAATAATACATATACATAATAGAAATAGATCTACTAATACAGGCTAAAGACTTATTTTCTAACATATCTATTAGCCCTTCTAATCCACCCTGTAAGTTTAAAGCTTTGGTTATTTGAATATCTTGATCATCTTCATCTAGTTCTTCCTTAATAAGCTCGATTACACTATCTACTAAAAATTTAGCGTCATTTTCTGTATTAATCTCAATTTCTACATAATCCATTCTTAAGCGTTCCATTTGGTTAGGTTGATTTGGGTTAAAAGAAATACGCCTTTTATTAACAGTATGACTATTAAAGTTATAATCCATGCCGAAATTTATTTTTTCGTTAGGTCTTGACTTTAAAGAATAAATGTCAGTCAGCAAATTCGAGTCTATTTCTGGACAATTAAGTTTTTCGCTTATCATTTTTATATACTCTGCAAAAGTAGCATAATCTTTATGTTCTAACGTCGCAAAATCGGGTGCTTTATACATATCAATCTCCAAAGTGTTAAGAGCAGAAGATCGTTTAAAGTGATTAGCAATACTTTCACAAATATCGGAAAGATTAGATATTTTTAAATTTGTGCTTGTTTGTTTAATTTGGAGCTTATCTATGGCTGAGTTTAAAAGTTTAGTTAAAACAGGTATGTAGTTTACCTTGGATAAGAAATCCATATTATCTCGTAATATATTCATAGTTCAGTTTAATCCTCTTTTAGTTTTTCAGTATTAATTATACAACGAGGATATAGATTGTTATATCCTCGTTTAAAATTTTAATTGTGTAAAATTCTTTAGATATTGGTGTTACGCCTCTGTCAGCGATGTCGAAGCGTAATCAAATACATTATTGACACAAAATTAGAATTTTAATCATTTCTCGAAAAATTTTTTTTATTGCTTCTGCTGAAAGCTTTCTGGTTCATCCATTAGGTAGCATTAAGATATCATAATTTTATGCTATTTTATCTTCTAAGGATTTTCTCCATTGACTTTCCTTTAGCAAGTTCATCAACAAGTTTATCTAAATATCGCATTTCTTTTTACAACAAATTTCACTTCTTTATTGCTTCTGTATAAATATTTCCGGCCCTTTTCTTTATTCCAACAATTTAGTATTTTATAACATTTTTCATTTTAATATGTTATAATGGACAAGCAAAGTACGAATTATAAATTATATAGGCATACGTATAAAATGAAAAATTCTATCGCCTACGAAAAATCACGTTATAAATTTAGACGTAAATAAAAATTATAAAATGAAAAATGCTACTACATACGAAAAATCACGTTATAAACTTAAACGTACGAAAAGTAATAAAGTTATAATATAAAAAATCCAATTTGACTCAACCTATTTTATCTCTATAGAATGAATCATCAGTTTTTAAGAATTTGGATATAATTTCAAAACAAATTTCATTTTTTTATTGGAACTAGATTAGACCTTGATATTTTGTTGTCTTTTAATTAAAATATTTTATGCAACTAGAAGTGTTTTTTAGTCTGAAATAAAAATACAATTGAGGAAAGAAGTTGATAAATTGTTAAAAAAAACGCTTAAAAAAGTCAAAGAGGTTTGTCCATTAATTCACAACATTACAAACTATGTAACAGTTAATGATTGCGCAAATATTTTACTAGCTTGCGGTGCCTCACCTATCATGGCTGATGACATAGCAGAAGTGGAAGAAATTACTAGCATTTGCGGAGGTTTAACTATTAACATTGGAACATTAAATGAAAGAACTATAGAGTCCATGATATTAGCTGGCCGAAAAAGCAATTTACTAAATCATTCTGTAGTCTTAGATCCGGTTGGAGTAGGAGCATCTAAATTTCGAACAAACACGGTAGAAAAATTATTGAAAGAAATTCAATTTACAGCAATCCATGGAAATGTTTCTGAATTAAAGGCTTTAGCCATTGGATCTTCTAGTACCACCGGCGTGGATGCAAATATTAATGATAAAATCACCCAATCCAACATTCAAGAAGTAGTACAACTGGCAAAAAATTTTTCTAAAGAATCCCAAGCTATCATTATTGTTACAGGAGCAATCGACATTGTATGCGATGCTAATCAAGCATATATTATTAAAAACGGTCATCCAATGATGAGTAAAGTTTCCGGAACAGGTTGCATGTTATCAACCATGATCACAGCCTATTTAACAGCAAATCCAGATGACAAACTTTTAGCAAGCGCAACCGCTGTTATCTTAATGGGATTGGCTGGCGAATTAGCCTTTAATAGATTATCAGAATATGAAGGAAACCTGACTTATAGGGATTTAATAATAGATGAAATCTACAATATGGATGGTAATATTTTAGAGCAAAAAGCTAAATATAAAATATGCTAAGAATATAAAATAAATCTGACTTCCTAGAGACTTAATAATAGATTACATTTACAATATGGATGGTAATATTTTGGAGCAAAGAGCTAAATATGAAATATGCTAAGAATATAAAATAAATCTGATTTCCTAGAGATTTAATAATAGATGAAATTTACAATATGGATGATAATATTTTGGAGCAAAAAGCTAAATATGAACTATGCTAAAAATATAAAATGAATCTGACTTCCTAGAGACTCCATAATAGATGACATTTATAATATGAATGGTACTATTTTGGAGTAAAGAGCTAAATATGAAATGTGCTAATAATATAAAAATAATAGATGAAATTTAAAATATAAATGGTACTGTTTTGAAGAAAGGAGCTAAATATGAAATGTGCTAATAAAATGATGAGATTATACGCCGTTACCGATAGAGCTTGGGCATCATCCGAAAATCCCTTAATTAGACAAGTAGAACAAGCGTTAGAAGGCGGGATCACATGTTTACAGCTACGAGAAAAAAATTATTCTAATCTTGACAAAAAGGATATCATTATCATACAAGATTTATGTTCCAAATATAATGTACCATTTATAATAAACGACAGTTTATCCATTATGCTAGAATACCAAGCAGCCGGTATCCACATTGGACAAAACGATTTACCCGCATCAGAAGTTCGTAGCATAATAGGCTCTAACAAAATTTTAGGAGTAACTGTTCATTCCGTAGACCAGGCCAAAAAAGCCGAAGAAGATGGTGCCGACTATCTTGGGGTTGGCGCAATCTTTTCGACTACTACAAAATCAGACGTTAATTTAATTCCAGAAGAAGTCATCCAGCAAATAACTTCTATCGTAAACATTCCGGTCGTCGCTATAGGTGGTATCACTCTCGAAAATATTTATAAATTGAAACCTCTAAATATAGATGGTGTCGCCATTGTCTCAGCTATATTTTCAAGCAACAACATTAAAAATACATGCCAAAAATTATTGAAAAAATCCGAAAAAATTGCCAGAAAACCAACGGTACTAACCATAGCTGGATCGGATTGCAGTGGTGGGGCTGGTATTCAGGCCGACCTTAAAACATTCGCAGCAAATAAGGTTTACGGAATGAGTATTATTACCGCCTTAACAGCGCAAAACACAACTGGCGTTTACGGAATATTTGATATAACACCCGAGTTTATAGGCCAACAATTCGATAGCGTTTTTACAGATATTTACCCCAATGCTATAAAAATCGGCATGGTCTCAAACGTTGAAACTATAAATATGATAGTCTCTAAAATTAATCAATATAAACCCAAAAATTTAGTCATAGACCCTGTTATGGTTTCCACTAGTGGCCATAAATTATTATCCGATGGAGCTGAAACAGAATTAATAGAAAAACTTTTACCATGTGCTACTGTGATAACACCAAATATTCCAGAAAGTGAAATATTGTGGAATAAATCTATCAATACAAAAGACGACATGATGGAGGCTGCCGAATATATCGCCAACAAAATCGGTACAGCTGTCCTAGTTAAAGGCGGTCACCTAATAAATGATGCCATGGATTTCCTTTTTTCAAACGGCATCGGTACTTGGTACACATCCGAAAAAATAAATACTGAAAATACTCATGGTACCGGATGTACTCTCTCATCAGCCATCGCTGCTAACCTAGCTAAAGGTTATAGCTTAGAAAAAAGTATAACTCGTGCTAAATTATACTTGGTCGGCGCTTTAAAAGCTGATTTAAATCTTGGCCGAGGTAGTGGCCCTCTCGATCATGTTTATAATGTTAACGAAATTAAATAATGTATGAGGCTATCGCTCCGTAGATTCCATCACAGTAGAAATAATATCTAAGTTGTTGACCTGATCCCCGCCGTGGCTCTCCGCCCAGCCTCTCCTTCTAGGAGAGGTATCAGATTTAGCTGACTGAGGGGTTCTTATGGAGTTGTCGCCCCGTAATTATCTTTTGTCGCAGCCTATATTCAATTTGTCATAATGATCGAGACTAATAAATTGTGTTCAATTCATAATACATATGGTGGAATCAATTGCCTGGTATGCGATTTCTAAATTCGCAGTATAATATAAGTTATAATCCAATTAAGGAGGATTCTCTTATGGAACTGAAAATATTTGAATATACAACTAAAGCTTTAGAAAAGTTAGACGATTTGAAAATTGATTTAGAAATTGCTAGCAAAGAACTTGAACATTACTTTGCAAACATTGTAAAAAATGAATGCACAGGTTATATAAATATCAGCTCCCGAGTTAAGTCTAGTGACAGTTTAAAGGAAAAAATCTTACGACATGATTTTTACAATAAATATAGAACTATAGCTATTCTTTACGAAAATTTAGCAGATTTGATTGGTATTAGACTTGAATGTCGCTTTATCGAAGACGAGAAAGAAATTTACAGATTATTAAAACGCTTTTTTATAAATGAACATGAAAGTTCTAACGGATATTTTTACAAACCCGGTCACAATGGCATTATTTTAGAATTAAAAAGTGTTCAGCCAAAAGATCAAAAAAACGGTTTAAAAATGTATAGAATAGATGGTAAATATTTATACAACGACCAAATCATTAATTTTGAAGTTCAAATTAAATCACTTGTTAATATTTTTTGGAGCGAGATTGAACATAACGTTATTTATAAAAACTATAACTATATGATAGCAGACAAATTCTACAAGGATATTTTATATTCTATTAAAAACAGTCTTACAACTATTGATGGACAACTGTTACTAATATCTAATCATTTTAATCAGGGTAAGACTTTTAATCAAGATACTCGCCAAAACCAGTTAGAGCAGCTACTTTCCAAATCCATCTATGATTTATTTGCTGAACGCATGAAAAATGATATTGGATTGATTGTTGACTTTAGAAAATCCTGTGATACACTTGTAAAATATGTTTTACGAGACATCAACATGAAAGCAGAAGAAACTTATAGGAATATATTGATGCAAGTCCTAAATCGACTAAGTGTAATAGATAATAACGAAATAACATTTAATACAGAAATTCTTTTTGAGAGAAAAATAAATTTTCAGAAAGATAAATTCAAAATGCTCATCGGATCTCATATACAGAAAGTTCTTAATGAAGAATTTCAGTGGAATCTTTTTTTCCGAATTTTATTTTATATAGAGCCTAGTGATAATGCGGGAGATTTCGAAAATTTCATTGAATATTATAAAATGAGATTATATGATGAACTTTTTGTCCATTTTGATGCTCATTACATCGTAGAGGAATTACTTATTTCGTTTGCGCATACATTTATTCAGATTAACTCTATCCGGTTACTATATGATGACACTATTGAAAAGATTAAAAATATTCTATGGAAAACTATTTCGGAAATCCAGGCTCAAAAAATAGATTCTCGCCAGCAATGGGATGGACAAAAATCCATTTTACTCAAACTTTTATCCTACAGAATATTGGATCTTTTTAATGTAGATATTCCGGCAGCCGACATTCTTAAATTTATGTATGAGTTAGAAACTATAAAAATGAATTTACCGAAAAGTCTAATCAAATATATCTAAAAAAAATAGAGGGATAACATTTTATCTCTCTAATCGTTTTTTATTTAAGACTGCTCATCTATTAATTGTTTCTTTTGGTTTTTTCCTAGTATGATTGGGTATAGTATGCATTTTGTTATTATAATAAAATAAGATGCCCATAATCATGAACACAGCTAAGACAAATCTTATATCGCTGAGCATCACGCCCATGGCGGACAAACCGAAGATCCCACTAACACCATATAGAGTAACAACAGCTTGCTTTTGGCTATATCCTTTATCCATTAATCTATGATGTAGATGCCCTCTGTCTGGTGACATTATCGGACGACCACTAAGTATTCTCCTTATGATAGCAAATGACGTATCAAATATTGGTAATCCGAGAACCAATATAGCTACGCATACAGTACCTATGGTGTAACTTTTTAATAATCCTAATATAGAAATAAGAGATAACATGTAGCCTAAAAAAGTTGATCCTGTATCGCCCATAAATATTGATGCTGGACTGAAGTTATATGGTAAAAACCCTAAGCATGATGCTGACAATATCACAGTTAAAATTACGGCCGTTGGGTGTCCACTATGAATTGATAAGATCATCAAGCACATCGATGCTATCGACGACACTCCGGCTGCCAGGCCATCCAACCCATCTATTAAATTTACAGCATTGGTAATTCCTACGATCCAGAATATTGTAACAGGTATCGACAGCCATTCTAAATTTAATAAATCATTAAAAGGTACTGATACAAATTGTATTCTTATCCCAAAATAAACGGCTACCGTTGCTGCTAATATTTGTACTAATAATTTTATACTAGATTTTATCTCGTATATATCATCCAAAATTCCTAATATAGAAATAATCAAACCACCTATTAATATTCCTATTGTATGTTTATCTTCTAAAAAATTCATATCTGGATCTAGCAAAATAAAAATTAATGTTATTGTAAACCCTAATACTATTGCTATACCACCTAATCGTGGAATCGGTACTTTATGCGTATCTCTATTTCTTGGATATGCTACAGCACCAAACTTTATGGCTATCTTTTTTGCTATAGGTGTGCATATTAATGAAATACTAAAAGCCATAATAAATGCGGCTATATATAAGCCTATTTTATCCATTCTTGTCCATCTCCTTATTATTTAAATACTTATCAGTTATCTTTATTTAATATGCTCTCTATGGTTAGACATATGTTATTGTTTCGTATAAATATTAATTTTGATAATAATTGGCCAAATTGTCTGAATAATCTCTTTAAACAAATATATATAATTTCAGTTGTCTTTAATTAATATGCTCTCTATTTTTAAAAATATGCTAGATTTTAGTGCTCGGCTACTTCCAAATTGTTCCACGCAGATGTTAGCTTTCTCCAAATTGTTCTACACAAATATTAGTTTTCTCTAAATTATTTTACGCAAATATTAGCTGACTATAAATTGTTTTACGCCAATATTAGCTGACTATAAATTGTTTTACGCAATATTAGATTTCTACAAGTTGTTCTACACAGATGTTAGCTGGCTACAAATTGTTCTACACAGATGTTAGCTAGCTACAAATTGTTCTACACAAATGTTAGCTGTCTACAAATTGTTCTACACAAATATTAGCTTTCTCCAAATTGTTCTACACAGATGTTAGCTGTCTACAAATTGTTCTACACAGATGTTAGCTGGCTACAAATTATTCTACACAAATATTAGCTGGCTACAAATTATTCTACACAGATGTTAACTGGCTACAAATTGTTCTACACAAATATTAGCTTTCTCCAAATTGTTCTACACATATGCTAGCTTCTTCTAGTAATTCTAAAGCTAAACTATCCGGATAATCTCCTTGATATATAATCTTGGTTATACCCGAATTTATCAGTACTTTTACGCACATACTACATGGTTGTGTAGTTACATATAGGGTTGAATCACGTACAGATATCCCATTTTTAGCGGCCTGAGTTATAGCGTTCTGCTCAGCATGCAATGCTCGGCATAATTCATGTCTTTCTCCTGAAGGAATATTTAATGCTAATCTTAAACATCCTATATCTATGCAATGTCTGCAATTAGTTGGTGCTCCATTATATCCTGTTGATAATATTTGTTTGTCTTTTACTAAAACGGCTCCTACTCGCCGTCTTAAGCACGTTGATCTAGTTTTCACTAAATTGGCAATATCCATAAAATATTGATTCCATGACGGTCTCATAAAATCTCCTTACTTTTTTTAGTAAAAAGCAGTAGTAAAAATATCTTACCACTGCTCTTGTAATTATTTTTTCGACTTTAACTTTAATTTGCTTTAAACTACTTGTTTTAATTACTCACTTACTTAAAGTTATTTAGTTCCAAATAAACGGTCACCTGCATCGCCTAGGCCCGGTACTATATATCCATGATCATTTAACTTCTCATCTATAGCACATACATATATATTTATGTCCGGATGAGCTTTCTGTAGCTTTTCTATTCCTTCCGGCGCAGCCAAAATACACATAAAATTAATTTTCTTACAGCCTTTGTCTTTTAAAAATGATATCGCCGATATTGCTGAGCCACCTGTCGCTAACATCGGGTCTAATACAAATATGTCTCTCTGTTCTATTTGATGTGGTAACTTACAATAATACTCTACTGGCATCAATGTTTCCGGATCTCTATATAATCCTATATGCCCTACTTTCGCTGTCGGTATTAAGTCTAACACTCCATCCACCATGCCGAGTCCAGCACGTAAAATTGGTACTACACTTAAATTTTTGCCAGATATCCTTTTTCCGAGCATTTTTGTTATTGGTGTCGTTATCTCATAATCTTCTAACGGTAGGTTTTTGGTCGCCTCAAAACACATGAATTGCGTTAGCTCTTTTACTATTTCTCTAAACTCTTTCTTTCCTGTCTTTATGTCTCTTAATATTGAAAGTTTGTGTATTATCAGTGGATGGTTTATTACTACAAGATTACCCATATCATCTCTCCATTCTATTATAAAAACATTTTATTAATCCATTTCTTCTATTTGTGAAATTCGCCTTATGTGTCGTGGATCATTCGAAAATTCTGTATCTAAGAATTCATTCACTATTTCTATAGCTAAACCTGGTCCTATAATTCTACCGCCCATTGCTAATATATTCGCATCGTTATGTTCTCTAGTGGCCTTAGCACTAAATAAATCATGGCACAGTGCACAGCGAATTCCTTTGATCTTATTAGCTGTTATAGATATTCCTATACCTGTACCGCAAATAAGTATTCCTTTCGTCGCTTCTTTACTTAAAATCTTTTTTGCTACTTGCTTTGCATACTCCGGATAATCCGTTGATTCTAAGCTATTACAACCTAAATCTATACAGTCTATACCTTTTGATTTTAGATGTTGTATAATTTCTTGCTTTAGAGTAAATCCTCCATGGTCTGAAGCTATCGCTATCACTGTCTGTCCTCCAATATAATTATTTGATTGTTAGGTGCATAATTTCTTATTTTAGAGTAAATGCTCCATGGTCTGAAGCTATCACTATCACTTTTTATCCTCTAATCTAATTATCTGATTGTTACATGCTTTTAATAGTCTATTCATAATACTTTCGGCTAAACCTATGTCATGTAAGTAGATTGTATATACTTTTTCTAATTTTAAATCGTCTAATTGCCTTAATTTTTCAAATAAGTTACTTGCTATATCTTCTAGTAATTGTAAACTCCCTAAGCTTAAAGAAGGAATGTTTTCAAAAAAATCTAGCATTTCATCTACTACTAAGACACCAATTTTTCTATTTTCGAGCATATCCTCTTTTATTAGCTCATGCATTCTGTTTATAACCTTTTGTGTCGAGTCCGCATCTACTATAATTAAATTGGCGTTTGGAGCATAATGCTTATATTTCATTCCTGGAGCAATTGGGAAATGATTTTTTGGAGCATATACTGTTTTTTTTAATGTATCTTCTAACATTTTTAAAGTAATAAATCCTGGTCTAAGTAGTTTTATCCTTTTATCAGACACATCGATTATAGTGGATTCTATACCGATTTTTGAATTTCCGCCATCAATAATGCAATCCACTTTTCCGGATAAATCTTCTATGACTCTATTGATATTGGTAGGGCTAGGTTTACCCGAGGTATTAGCACTTGGAGCCGCTAAGGGTAGCCCAGATATTTTAATCAGTTCCAACATTATAGGATTTGCAGGAAACCTTATTGCTACAGTATCTAAGTTGGCCCGAGTTTTATTAGGTATAATATCCTTTTTAGCTTTAAAAATCAAGGTTAGCGGACCTGGCCAAAAAGTATTTATAAGCTTGTTAGCGTCATCTGGTATTTCTAGGACTAAATCCCTTAACATGTCTAGCGATGCTATATGAACTATCAACGGATTATCGGATGGCCTACCTTTAGCCCAAAAGATAGATTCTACCGCTTTTTCGTTTAAAGCATTAGCACATAGGCCGTAAACTGTTTCTGTTGGAGAAACAACAAGCCCTCCATTTTCTAATATCCTTGCTGCTATTTCTAGCTTATCACTTTTATTCAAAATTAAAGTATTCATATCAACTCCTGATTTAGAGAATTTACAAAAGTTATTATAACATCGTTACCTAGAAAATACCATCTTTATATTTTTTAAGATTGATAAAACGCCTTAAAAGCTTTGATCGTACTAAGAAAATCTTCTGTAGCCATAAGTTCTCTGGCAGAATGCATACTTAAAATCGGCGTGCCAATATCTATGCTTCTTATCCCTAATTGGGTAGACATTATTGGCCCAATTGTTGAGCCTCCCCTTAAATCTGAATGATTTACAAAGGTTTGATGCGGTATTTGGGCCTTTTCACATATTTGTTTAAACACTGCTGCGCTATTAGCCTTGGTTGTATAACTACAGTTTGCACTTATTTTTATCGCCGGTCCATTACCTGGTAAAACCTTGTTTGTAGGATCTGACTTTTCAGGATAATTTGGATGATATAAATGTGCTACATCAGCCGAAATTATAAAGGATTCATCTAGGGCAGATAAAAATTCAATCCGACTTTTCTTTAAGGCTATCGCTATCGATTCTAGTGTAAATATGAAATTAGGTGAATCTGCACCGCCTACACTGTTACTACCTACCTCTTCATTATCATAACAAACTAAAACATTCGCTCCACTTTCTGGATCACTCTCTATAAATGCTATTAGCGCACTATAGGTCATTGATAAGTTATCTAATCTTGAGCTTGAAATAAATTTTTTATCTAATCCTATTACACATCCTTCTTCACATGGATATAAAAATAAATCTACTTCCAATATATCTTTGATTTCTATTTGCAATCTTTTGGCTATAAACTCTAACAATATATCTTTATTTATTTTTTCATTAGTATAGCTTATTATTGGCAAAGCATGTTTTTGAGGACTCAATTTTACACCGTTACCATTGTTTACTTCTCTATTTTGATGTATGGCCAAACTAGGTATAACCATAATCGGTTCTTTTGGATCTATTAATAAATTTATTGGATTTAGGATATCTTTACTTTTTACGCATACTCTACCCGAAATAGAAAGTGGCCGATCAAACCATGTACTGATTATGGGACCACCATAGACTTCTGTATTTAATTCTATATAATTACCACTAGTTATAACCGGATTAAATTTAATCCTAAATCCCGGTGTATCCAGATGTGTACCTATAATTTTATATTTTAAAGGTCCCCAACCTAATTTAAAAGCAAACACTGCTGAATCATTAATAATTTTATAATATCGGCCACCTTCTGTTATTTTATGTTTCATTACAGAGTTAGTTAGTTCTATAAATCCATTTTCGTCTAAAATATTTTGTATATTTTTTGATGCTAAAAACATTGATGAACCTTTATTTATAAAATCAAAAAGTTCATTTATATAATTTGCCATAGGCATACCTCTTCTCTTTTTGCTAGTGTTTCCTATGGATAAGATTTTGATGCATAGTTCACAAACAAAATCGTTTATAAATATATTAATCTATATTATATAACTCATCCAAAAAAAGTATTTTTGATCTAAATATGTATTTTTATTATAAATTTCAAATTATTGACATACTATATAAATAAAAGCTCTCCTTAAAGAAATTCGGAGAGCCTACATCTATTGTTTATTATATTATTTGTTTATGTTATTGTTTATTCTATTATTTATGCTATTAAAGTATTTTGAGATTGATCCACGAACTTTACTATTTTAACATCTTTAATACAAAGTCGATCATCTATGCAGTTAAACCACTTTGTGGTTGATCCATCAACGTTGCTCTTTTAGCATCTCTAGCATATAAAATTTTTAAAATAATAGGTGTAGCGATAGATGAAATTACGACTAACATTATAACAGCTGAAAATAAGACCGGATCCATAAGACCTGCGTTCAAACCTTTTTGGGCTACTATTAAAGCAACTTCACCACGAGCCATCATGCCTACACCAATTTTTAAAGCTTCTTGGTTGTTAAAGCCCATTACTTTTGCACCATAACCACATCCAATTATCTTAGATAATAAAGCTATTAATACAAAGGCTACAGTAAATAAGATAACAGGTAGGGTAAATCCATTAATTTCTGTCTTTAAGCCTATACCAGTAAAGAAAATAGGACTAAACAACATATAAGAATTTATATCTATCTTGCCGATAATATATTCAGAAGAAGATAAATTATATAGCACTATACCAGCCACGTAAGCACCAGTGATATCTGCAATTCCGAAATAATGTTCTGCGATATAAGCAAATAATAAACACACAGCAAAACCATAAATCGGTAATCGTCTTCTATGTGGATCATGGTGGTCTATTACTGTAAACACATAATGAACAATTGCGCCTAAAATTATGGACACCACAAAAAATGCTATCGTATTTCCAATTACAACTAGACCACTACTATTAGGATTTTTAAATCCTATCACGAACGTAAGTAAAATAATACCAATAACATCGTCAATTATGGCCGCACTCAATATAGCCGTACCGACTTTACCTTTGAGTTTACCCATTTCTCTCAATGTTTCTACTGTTATGCTAACTGATGTAGCAGTGATAATAACTCCAATAAATACAGCTTGCAAGAATCCGTCGCTACCTATAGGTGCGAACCCACCACTATAGGCTGAATAAAGTAAATATCCGCCACTTAAAGGAACTATCACTCCTAACGCTGCTATGCAAAGTGAGGCTAATCCTGTATTCTTTAGCTCCTTTAAATCTGTTTCTAAACCGGCTGTAAACATTAACATGATAACACCAAGTTCACCCATTTGTAATAAGAACTCAGTTTCTTTTACCCAACCTAATACATTAGGACCAATTATTAATCCGGCAACCAAAATGCCCACTACTTGTGGTAAGTGAAGCCTCCTAAATAATAGACCAAATATTTTAGCTACTAATAAAATAATTGCCAAGTCTAAGAAAAATCCATAATCTAACATGCGTTTGTCATCTCCTATTATTATAAGATATATTTATTATATATGTATATTATATATCTATTAATTAAATATTGCAATAGCTTGTTCAATTTAAATTCAATAGCAACATATATAAACATATATATAATATTTATATTTTCATTTATAGTTTTTATATTTTTTCGTAAAACTATCTATATGATGCTGACTAGCTCGCCCACTTATTTTAATCTAGCATATAATTTCTATCTTATTTTATAAAAGTTTATTTAAAATATTTTACAGGATATTTATTCCAATTAATAATAAACTTTTATCAATATATTGTTGACAACTTTTTCTGCACGTATTAATATTATATATTCATACAGATAAAAATGTCCAACAACTAAAAAACTTTATTTCTATTTAAATTAGTACTCTATTTTTTCGACATATATTATAATGTTAAAGACTATTACATTTATGTACTATACATTTAATTATAAGTTATTTTCTGCACTTGTTTGCATAATTTTTAATTCTTAAGTATAATATTTATTATTAGTACAAATTTTTAAAGGAGGAAAATTAAAAAATGAGATTAGTTGTTGCTTCACACAATCATGTCGGAAAAAAATTGGCCTATCCAATCCGGACCAATCGAGGATTATTATTTATGCCACATGGTAAAGAATTAACAGAAATTTTAATTAGTAGAATTCAAAATTTAGGTGTCACTTATATTTATGTTGAAGAAAAATTTTCAGAGGAAGTTATTATGGAGTTATCCTTTGAAGAGTTAATTAAAGAAGATATTATTAAACATTTAACCAGTTTGTATATTAACATTCAAAAAACTCAAATAGTAGACGAACGTTTAGTTCATTTTCTTGTCCAATTAATATTAAACAATATAAATTTGAGCGAAAATGCTGTTTTTTATCGTGAACCGACAGACAACGAATATGATAAGCTAGCTCTTCATTCATTAGAAGTAGCTTTTTATTGTATCAATATAGCTAAACATAGACGTATGCGGATTCAAGAATTAGAAAAAATCATAGCTAGTGCATTACTACATGATATAGGTAAACTACTAGATGATACTAGAGGATCTCATGAAGAACGAGCGGTTAATATACTCAGAAGAAATCCCAATATAGCGCCATTAGTGTATGTTCCAATATTGCACTTACATGAAAAAATCGACGGAACTGGTAAATTTAAAGTACCCAAAGATAAACTACACGTTCATTCACAAATTCTTCACCTTACAAATAATTATAGCAATCATATTGAAAAATTCTCAGATATAAATCAGAGGGTAGAAATGATGAATATGGAAGCTGGTACTAGATATGATCTAAAAGTTTTTAAAAATGCCATGGAAGTTTTATATTGTTATCCAAACGGTTTAATGGTTACCCTTACAAATGCTACACAAGGACTTGTTTGTAAACAAAACATTGGATTTCCATCTCGACCAGTTATAGTACGCTTAGATGGACATGTTATTGACCTCATGAAAGAACCAACAATTTTTATTAAGGAGATAATAAGTTAATTATGTATTATTCACAAATTAGAAAATACGATACTTCAAATGGAGTAGGGATACGAACTACTCTATTTGTATCAGGATGTACACGCTCATGCGATGGATGTTTTAACGAAGAATATAAAAATTTTAAAAACGGACTATTATGGGATGAAAACACAGAAAATAATTTTTTAGAAATAATCGCTTCCAATATTATACACGGCGTTTCTATTTTAGGTGGCGAGCCTTTTGATCAAATCCAAGATGATACGTTATTAAAGTTTATAAAACGAATAAAATCCGAGGTAAATAAAAATATTTGGATTTATTCTGGATATACTTTTGAGGAAATCATATCACATCCCAAACGTCGATCCATCCTAGAAAACTGCGATGTTCTAGTTGATGGCCCATTTGACAAACGTTTAAAAGATATAAGATTATACTTTCGCGGTAGTAGCAATCAAAGAATTATAGACATACAAAATAGTTTAAAACATAGCCATATTGCTTTGTTTGATATCTAATATTTAAAAGGAGAGTTATGAAGGGTAAAATAATTAAAGGTATTGCAGGGTTCTTTTATGTTGAACCAAGTGAATCTAATAATAAATTAAATGATAAGCCTAATAATAAACAAATTTATGAATGTAAAGCTCGGGGGAAATTTAGAAATTCTAAACAAACTCCATTAATTGGAGATCTTGTCGAAATAAGTACCACATATTATGAAGGTAGCGAAAAAGGCGATTTCTTACAAGGCACTATAGACGAAATTTTACCACGCAAAAACCAACTTTTTCGTCCCTCTGTTGCTAACGTAGATCAGGGTATCATTGTATTTTCATTATCGTATCCGACAATCCATTTAGATCTCTTAGACAGATTTTTGATTATGATGGCTGCCGCCGAAATAGATGCCATAATAGTCTTAAATAAATTAGATGAAGCGATAAATGATCAGTATAAAGAAATAGTAGAAGGTTATAGACTTACCGGATATAACGTTTTATGCACATCGGCCAAAGACGGCCACATAAATGAAGTAAAAAACATTTTAAAAGATAAAACTTCATTTTTTGCTGGCCCTTCTGGCGTTGGCAAATCTACTTTATTAAATACTATTTGCCCTAATTTTCATTTAGAAACAGGTAAAATGAGTGAAAAAATTAAAAGAGGGAAGCATACTACTAGACATACAGAATTGTTAAATTTAACATTTGGAGGATATGTATTAGATACACCTGGCTTTACATCATTAAAATTTGAAGATATAGATATCAATTCACTCAAAAATTATTTTATAGAATTTGCCCAATATGAAGGGCAGTGTAAATTTAATGGTTGTACGCATACACATGAACCCAACTGCGCTGTCAAAAATGCAGTTAATTCTGGCCAAATATATAAGGCCAGATATGACAGCTATGTCAATTACTTTAAAGAATTGCAAAATATTAAGAAATGGTAGGTATGCAATATGGTACACTTAGCTCCATCAATATTATCAGCAAACTTTTTAAACTTAGGAGCAGATCTAGATGAAATGGAAAATGCCGACATAAAATATATACATGTAGACATAATGGATGGACATTTTGTTCCAAATATTAGTTTTGGTTCACCAGTCATAAAATCTATTGCCCCGCATATAAAAGGAAATATAGATGTTCATTTGATGGTAACTAATCCTGAAGATTATATAGATCAGTATGTTAAATTAGGGGCCAAGATTATTACAGTCCATTATGAAGTCTGTACCCACTTAAATAGAATAATTTCTATGATCAAAAAAAATGGTATTCTCGCTGGTATTGCAATCAATCCGGCTACTCCCGTTAATCTTTTAGTAGATATAATAGACAGCATCGATCTTGTTTTGGTAATGAGTGTAGACCCTGGGTTTGGCGGTCAAGAATTTATTACCCATGCTTTAACCAAAATAGAACAGGTCAGAGAATTATCCTCTACTATTTTAATAGAAGTAGATGGTGGTATCAATCTTCATAATGTAAAACAGGTTATAAACTCTGGTGCTAATTTAATTGTTGCTGGATCTAGCGTATTTGAAAATGGTAAAATTAATGATAATGTTAAAAATTTTTATAAAATATTTGAGGAGTAAATAAATGAAAGTTGCAATTTTGGTTAATGGATATTATGGCAATTATGATTTTTGTAATGATTTAAGTAATTATGATATGATTATTTGCGCAGATAATGGATTATATCATGCGGATCATCTTGGCATTAAGCCGGATTATATCATAGGAGATTTCGATAGCGTAGATGAAGAATTGCTCAAAAGCTATGATTGTGTTGAGAAAAAAATTTTAAGTAAGCAAAAAAATGAAACTGACACAGAATCAGCCGTAGAATACGCAATTGACTTAGGAGCTAAAGAAATTACAATATACGGAGGAATCGGCAGTAGATTCGATCATTCGTTTGCTAATGTGTCCCTTTTGGCAAGATTAATTACTCTTGGAATAAAATCAAGTATAAAAAATTCACACAATACAATTTATTTAGTAGACAATAAAATGGAAATAAATGCACCTAAAGATACTTTGGTAAGTCTCTTACCTCTTAGTTCAAAAGTTACAGGTGTGAATACAACCGGATTATATTATGCATTAAATGATGGAAAATTTGAAATGGGCAAGCCGTATGGCATAAGTAATGTAATGACCAAAGATTCGGCTACAATCTCAGTTAAAACTGGAAAACTGCTTGTCATACTAGCAATGGATTAAAAAAATAATTACCAAATTTTATAAACTCTGCAACAAATACACAAATGTTGCATATTATAGAAATATCAACGAGAAAATATATTTTAAGGTGGTGAGATTATGGTCATTAAAGTTATTACTCCTCCAAAATACATGCGCAAAATACTAGCTAAAATGTTTCGTGTAAACACCAAAAAATCCTAAAAAAATATATGTCGCTCTGCGCTAGTAGGGCGTTTTTTTGTATAATTTTTAAATTATAGTACAAACTATACATAATTATTTTTTATACAAAGGAGATTCAAAATGGAAAATATTATTATAACATCTCAAGATCCAACCAGTTACATTAAAGAACCGTCCAAATATAAAAATAATAGCGGTCAAGATTTGTTTGGCTATCCACTTTCTCAAATGAGCCAAGCTTTTTTATATTACAATTATTACCTAAATTCTGGCGAAATTAATAAGGCTATTCTAATTTTTGAACATATAAAATTAGGTATAGAAATCGAAGAACTTTGTAGCATGGCCAAAAAATATTATATAAAAATAGCCAAAGCTCTCGACTTAACCAATAATGATATAGATGACCTAACTTGGCATTTATACTCTTTATATTTAAATAAACCCATTACTGAAATTAAACAATTGGTCCATAATATTCAGTCCTCTCAACAAGAAAGATGGAATCTATTAGTCCCTGATCAGGATAATATCACAGTCGATCAATTAAATGCTTATTATGATGGAGAAGAATTTCCAAGCGAAATTATTAATATCACCAGTGGCCTTCCTTTAGCATACCGAACTCTACCAGCTTTAATACAAAAACAATTTGGATTTAAGCGTGTCTTTGATTTCGGCGGTAATATTGGTATATCTTTAAGTGTTCTTGCCAATAACGATCCAACATCCAAGTATACTCTTATAGAATTAAATACTCAAGCCATGCATTTTGCAAAATGGAGAAACAATCTTATTGGCTTAACTAATATAGATTATATTAATAGTAATACCCTAAATAAAGATACGTTAAAAGGACAATTTGATTTTGGAATTTGCACTGAAGTATTAGAGCATTTATATGACGTTGAGGCCATTTTAGAAATTATATCTAATCTATTAGAACCAGGTGGAGTATTATTCTTAACAGCTTCTTTCGGCTATTACCCACACCCTGGTCATTTGAAGAAAAATGTAAAATATGCTGGTCATGAAGATCTTCTGCTGAGTAAGTTTGGATTTACGCCAATTAAGTTAAACCTGCCTATACCACTACTTAATAGCTTTCATATTTATAGAAAATTATAATTTTTTTAATAAATTATTATTTTTGTGTAGACAAAACTTAAGTAATAGTTTATAATTGTTCTTTGTAATTATATAATTAATTCATGGAGGTACAATTATGACAACTTATTTAGAAAAAGTCAAATCTTTATTGCCCGGCTTTTTAGCAGCTTTTATTATTGCTATGCTAGCCAAATTTTTGGAAGAAGCAATGCCCATTCACCTTATTGGTGCATCAGTTCTTGCTATTTTTATTGGAATGATTTTAAATTCTATTTATAAACCAGCCATATTAAATAGTGGACTCAAATTTACGTCTAAGAAAATTTTAAAAATTGCTATTATTTTGTTAGGTGCTTCTCTAAGCATACAAACTATTTTAGAAGTTGGAAAATTATCCTTAATCGTAATGTGTGCAACACTCTTAACATGCTTTGGTGGTGGATATTTTGTTGGAAAAGCACTCGGTTTAAACTGGAAATTATCCAACCTTATTTCTGCTGGAACTGGTATTTGTGGTGGATCTGCTATCGCTGCTATAGCACCGGTCATCGATGCGGAAGACACCGATATTGCTTACGCGATGTCCGCAACCTTTTTATTCGATATGGCAATGATAATATTATTTCCATTTATGGGTCATGCACTCGGCCTAAGCGATATGGCCTATGGCTTATGGGCCGGGACCGCTGTTAACGATACTTCTAGCGTTGTGGCTGCTGGCTATGCTTATAGCGAAGCAGCGGGCGACTTTGCTACTATGGTTAAGTTAACAAGAACGTTATCAATTATTCCAACTGTTTTAGTTTTTGCATACATAAATGCGAAGCTCAAGCAAAAGGCTACTAACAACGAATCAATAACTACTAAAAAAATAAATTTCAACAGTTTATTTCCATATTTTATTGTAGGATTTTTACTTCTTTCTGCTATAAACAGTTTAGGATGGATACCTGTATCTCTTTCTGAAACTTTAAAAGAATTGAGTAAATTTTTAATGGTAATGGCCCTAGGAGCCATTGGATATAATACTAGCTTCAAAGAAATGAAAAAATCCGGAATTTCGCCTATGATACATGGTTTTATAATTTCTGCGCTAGTTGTTATCGTGGCCATCGGAGTCGAATATTTAATGGGTATGGTCTAAAATATTTATACCTCCACTAATCAATATAATAAAAGTGGAGGCTTTTTTTATGTGGCTAATCGAATATTTAATGGATGTGCTTTAAAATATTTATACCTCCACTAATCAATATAATAAAAGTAGAGACTTTTTTATGTAGCTAATCGAATATTTAATTGGTATGCTCCAAAATATTTATACTTCCGCTAATCTGAAAGTGGAGACTTTTTTTATGTGGCTAATCGAATATTTAATGGGTATGCTCCAAAATATTTATACCTCCACTAATCAATATAATAAAAGTGGATGCTTTTTTTATATGGCTAATCGAATATTTAATAGATGTGCTCCAAAATATTTATACCTCAACTAATCAATATAATAAAAGTGGAGACTTTTTTTATGTGGCTACTCGAATATTTAATGGGTATGCTCCAAAATATTTATACCTCCACTAATCAATATAATAAAAGTGGAGGCTTTTTTTATGTGGCTAATCGAATATTTAATAGATGTGCTCCAAAATATTTATACCTTCACTAATCTAAAAGTGAAGACTTTTTTTATGTGGCTAATCGAATATTTAATGGATATGCTTTAAAATCTTTCTATCTCCACTAATCAATATAATAAAAGTGGAGACTTTTGTTATGTTGCTAATTATATAACTAAAAAACTATTTTGAAAATCTAACTTGCCAAAACCTTCTACATTACTTGGATAAGTTATTCCCGGACTTCTGCTACCTCCACGAGCCAAAATTTCTTTTGCTACTCTCGTATTAATAGTCGGCATATTTGCTTCTACTATACTCCACTCCAACAAAAGTGCGCACGCACCAGCTGTTATGGCGGCCCCCACACTTGTCCCTGTATATGTAGACTGAACATCGTTAATCATTGGCCCACTAACAGCTATACTCGGTGCTATTATATCCGGCTTGGTTATATTATGTCTCGTAGGCCCTCTACCCGATGCTGCGTATAAACTCTTATCTATCTCGTCATATCCTCCTACAACTATAGAATAAATTCCAGTAGCTGGTACACAAACTGTTGTTTCTAAATTCGGTTCGGAAAACCTTGTATTGGCTTCTACAAATCCTGTCCTTGGAATCCACATATCAAAAGTCCCATCTATTATATAATCTCCATAAATATCTATATGCCAAATTCCTGGAATTGGATCTTTTAAGGATATCCTTATAGATTCTCCGCCCGTATTTGATTCCGGATACTTATATTCTACCGTTACCTTACTCTTTTGCAAACTAAAAGTAAATTCTTCTCTCTTATACGGTTTTAATGGGACTCTTTCTACTACTTGCCCAATTGGCGTTCTAATTCCTACACTCATCTTATCAACATTTCGTGTCCATAATGATAAATCAAAACCATTTTCATCCTTAGCCACGTTTATTTCTACACCACGTTTTTCGCCTTCAGTGACCGTATTTTTATAATGATGCCCTGAGTTGCCCTCGTTCCCAGCAGCTACAACTACGATTATTCCGGGTACTAAAGTTAATGATTGTATATACCTTTCTATTATATTTGTACCATCGTGGCCTCCAAAATTATTTCCTACTGTTATACATATAACCAGTGGCTTTTCTAATTCCGTCGCTTTCTTGACTAAATAACTTATTGCTGTCAATATTGACCCATCGCTATATGCTGTAATAGATTCCTTTACATAAAAAATATCCTTTAAACTTTGTGGCGCTGGTCTCAGCTTTACTATAACTAAATCACTGTCCGGTGCTGCACCAATATATCCGGTATCGCCTATTCTATCACTTCCCGCAGCTAATCCGGCTATGTAGGTTCCATGGCCCACATCATCTTTTGTAGCTATCACACTTAACGGATCATCTGCTTTTAACGCTTTATTTAATTCTTCTCTAGAAAATTCGGCTCCAAATCCAAAGTCAAACGGTGCCTTACCCTCTAAGGTTTGATCCCAAATGCTTAAAATTCTCGTAGTTCCATCCTCATATTTGAACACATCATTCGTATAATCTATTCCAGTATCTAAAAATCCTATTAAAACTCCATTCCCTCTTAACTGTCCATATGGATAATTGTGAAAAATTAAAATACCCGCTTCTTGTAATGACTCCTCGGAATTTAATCCGTATAAATAAGAATTTTGAATATATGCTGACTTTTTTGTTAATAGATCCAAATCCGATTGTCCATCTACAGGAACTTCGACTATATATATTGCATTGTCAATGTGCCTAAAAATTAATTTTGGATATTTTTTGCGAAGTTCTTCTAAATTTTTAAAGTCTTCTATTATATATTCACTGAACAAATTATCGCCACCTTTTCTACGTTTATATCAATTTTATGATTTTTTAGATTGTTTTAGACTCCAAACACATGCCTTTAATTTTGTTGTTTACAAATATTCGGTATTAGTTTAGAATAAAATCAAATACTAATACCCAGAAAGGAAATACTTAATGAAAAAATTTGCTAAATATCTACTAATTATATGCTTACTAAATTATTCTACTTATCAATCTTTCGGCATAGATAACCTTATTTTAAATAATACAGAAATACTAATAGAAGCAGAAAATGCTCCTCTTATAACCGCCGAAGGATACATATTATTACCCATTGCTGAAATCGGTTCTTTACTCAATATTTCGGTTACAAAAAATTTATCTGGCCTAACAGCAAATGGACAGAATATCAATACGAAAGAGCCAATCACTATAAATGTTGATATATACACAGGAAACGTTACCAATACTGATGATTCGATCCTTTTAGAAAAGGCCTGCGTTATTTATAACAGCCGTGTGTATGCTCCACTGAATTTATTTACAGAAATATTTGGATATGAAACAGAATATATCGACGAAACAATATACATTCAAAGTACTCCATTAAATCTGGACAAGCTAAAAACAACCACAGATTTAGCTACCGAATTAACGGAGACCGACCTAGAAACTACTTTAAGTAATCAAGATTCAGCTACAGAATTATCAGCGACCGACCTAGAAACTACTTTAAGCAATCAAGATTCAACTGCAGAATTAACGGCGACCAACCTAGAAACTGCTTTAAGTAATCAAAATTCAGCTACAGAATTAACGGCGATCGACCTAGAAACTACTTTAAGCAATCCAGATTCAACTGCAAAATTAGCGGCGACCAACCTAGAAACTGCTTTAAGTAATCAAGATTCAGCTACCGAATTATCAGCGAACAACCTAGAAACTACTTCAAACAATCACAATTCCGCTACAGAATTAACGACGACCAACCTAGAAACTGCTTTAAGTAATCAAGATTCAGCTACCGAATTATCAGCGACCAACCTAGAAACTACTTCAAACAATCACAATTCCGCTACAGAATTAACGGCGCCCGATCTAGAAACTACTTTAAGCAATCAAGATTCAACTGTAGAATTAACTGCGCCCGATCTAGAAACTACTTTAAACAATCAAGATTTAGATACTGAATTAACAGCGACCGACTTAAAAACTACTTTAAGCAAGCAAGGTCCAGTTACAGAATTAAAGTTGGCCAACCTAAAAGCTACTTTAAGCGCAGATTTTATCCAGAAATATTCAACTACAGAATTAAAGACTGCCAATCTAGAAACTACTTTAAGCAATCAAGATTCAGCTCCAGAATTAACGGCGCCTGATCTAGAAATTACTTTAAGCAATCAAGATTCAGTTGCAGAATTAACAGAGGACGAGCTAAAAACTACTTTAAGCATTCCTAATCAATCCATTACTTCGATCATAGCAGAAACTTTTTTATTGGTTAATCAATATCGTATTGCCTTTGGCATTGAGCCTTTATTATTAAATCCTGAATTAACGTCTTTAGCACAACTTAGATCGGATGATATGTATAATTTCAATTATTATTCGTACGATAGTCCAACCTACGGTATGCCTTTAGAAATGCTAGATACATATGATATCTCTTACAATATAGCTGGGATCAATATCGCTAAAGGTCAAACCTCATCCACTGAAGTTATGACAGCTTGGATGAGTAGTTCCGGCCATAGCCAAAATATTCTATCTAGTTCCTATACGGAAATTGGTATCGGTTACAATCCAATCGGAAAATGTTGGACTCAAATATTCTTAAAGCCACAAATTCAATAACAGAATATCCGGATAAATTAACATTGCATTTTCATTAGAAATCCATTATAATATTAAGCATAATTTTAAAATTAGAAAGAAGAGGTGTACTTTATGAATACTTTTAAAACATCCGGTGTTTGTGCACAAGAAATAAAGTTCGATATAAAAGATAATAAAATCCAGGAAATAGAATTTGTAAAAGGTTGTCCAGGAAACACTATGGGCCTTGCTCACTTACTTATCGGCATGACCGTAGATGATGCTATAGCTCGACTTAAGGGCATAGATTGCCGTGGCCGTGGAACTTCTTGTCCCGATCAATTGGCTATAGCATTAGAACAATTAGCAACAAAATAATTTTAGGCCATGAAATATCTTGTCCCGATCAATTGACTATAGAACTAGAATAATTAGTATTGATATTACGTCTAAAGGCGTGGGGAGTGTCCAATAAAAATACCCGCTCAAAAATATGAGCGGGTGATTTGATAGTTTCCACATCTAACTCCTTCCGTCAGCTTCGCTACCACCTCCCTCAAAGAGGGAGACAATGTTCTGTAAATTGAGAGATACTGAGGATGGAATTAAATTTAGCCTGATATTTTTAATTTGAAAAAAATCCTCAAAAGATGATTTAGAATGAAAACTTCCCTTAAACAACGAACACCTGCCCTTGTACTAGAAGGGGTTACCAGGTATTTGCTGTTTCATCTTTTCTAATATCTCTTATTTAGAGTATAACCAACAAAAAGAGATCTAACCATCTTGTGGAAAAATTTTATGCTGTTATATTTACAAAAAGACATTTATGATAGACTTTAATTAGTCTACTTTTTTTTTGTCCTTTTATATACTATATTATAAATTATTTTAAAGAAGAGGGAACCTTTATGAAAATCATAATACAAAAATTTGGCGGAACATCTGTGGCTACTGAACAGTCACGCTTATGTGTAATAGCAAAAATATTAAATGCAATCAAATCCGACTTTACTCCAATAGTTGTTGTATCAGCCATGGGTCGGTTGGGATCACCTTATGCTACCGATACTTTATTAAATTTCGTAGAAGAAGCTGCCGGAAAAATGACTCTTCATGAAACTGATATGCTATTATCTTGCGGCGAATTAATTTCCGCCGTAACTATTGCTACCATGTTAAACAATCAAGGTATCCAATCTCAAGCCTTTACCGGCGGTCAAGCTGGCATAATAACCGATAACAATCATACAGAAGCTGAACTACTGCGCACAAAACCCAAAAAACTTTTGGAAGCATTAGACAATGGTATCATTCCAATAGTAGCCGGATTTCAGGGAATCACCATTAATGGTGAAATTACAACTTTGGGCCGAGGCGGTAGTGATACCTCAGCATCAATAATTGGCGTTAGCGTTCAAGCAGAACGAATTGAAATTTACACTGACGTTGACGGCATCATGACAGCTGACCCAAGAGTATGCAGTAGAGTACACAAAGTAAATAAATTAAGTTACAATGAAGTCTTTCAAATGGCTGACTCTGGGGCCAAAGTAATCCATCCCAGAGCTGTTGAATATGCCATGCGCTCGGACATACCATTAATCATAAAAAATACATTTTCAGACGACGAAGGTAGCGCAATCATGCGAAGCACTTTTAATTTCATTCACAAAATGGTTACTGCTATAGTCCATCGCTTAGATAGAGTCCAATACAGTTTAGAACATTCTTCTGTCCGATTATTAGCGGCCATAGCAAACAAAAACATAAGCATAGATTTAATAAATATATTTCCGAATAGGATATTGTTTACAATAGACAGTAAAAATCAAATAAAATTAGAAGAGTTACTAAAAGAAGAAAATTGCCAATTTAGCAAAATCGACAACTGTGCTAAAGTAACCGTAGTGGGCGAATCCATAACCGGTGTCCCTGGAATCATGGCTCGAATAGCTACAACATTGGCCAAGCAAGATATAAGAATACTTCAAACAGCCGATTCTCTTACAACTATTAGTTGTTTAATTAAGGAAGAGGAGCTTCCTCGGGCCATTAATTCTCTTCATGAAGAATTCGATTTATAAGCCACAAGATGATACGGGACGACAACTCCATAAGAACCCCTCAGTCAGCTCCATTGACCAACCACTTAGATATAAATTATCTTCATGAAGCATTCGATTTTTAAGATAATATCTGAAAACTTATGTTTTAATTAAGGAAGATTAACTTCCTCGAGCCATTAATCGATTTATAAAATAATGGCTGAAAATTTATATATTTTTTTGAAATAAAGCTCTTTTTTATGCAAATTCATTCCTGATGTATGAATTGTTATGTTTTTCTGCATACTAATTAAAATAGATAAAAAGGAGATTGCACATGCTTATGGATGAAAAACAGCCTTTTAATAGTACACAAGAACCTAATCAACAACAAAAAAATCAATCTAATCCACATCCAAATCAGCAAGGAGCAGCACCGCAAAAAAGTCAAATACAATGTATCACTATTATTGGCCAAATCGAAGGCCACCAAACTATGCCTCCTCAAAACAAAACTACTAAATACGAACATCTGATTCCTCAGTTTTTCGGCTTCCTAGAAAATCCGGATGTCAAAGGTCTTCTTATTGTTTTAAACACAGTCGGCGGTGACGTTGAAGCCGGCCTCGCCATTGCAGAATTAGTAGCTAGCTTCGGTAAGCCTGTTGTGTCTTTAGTACTCGGAGGAGCACATTCTATCGGTGTCCCTATTGCTGTAGCAAGTAATTATTCTTTCATCACCCCTAGCGCTACAATGACTCTTCATCCTGTTAGAATGAACGGTACAGTGTTAGGTGTTGTCCAAACTTATGAATACTTCGATCAAATGCAAGAAAGGATAGTAGAATTCGTAGCTGCTAATTCCGAAGTTACATCTAACAGGTTTAGGCAACTTATGCTAGATGTAGGCAAAGTTGCTAAGGACATGGGTACCATATTAGTCGGCCGAGAAGCTGTAGATGAAAAAATAATTAATGAAGTCGGCGGATTAACTGAAGCCGTTGCTAAACTTAAAAGCCTAATCGCCGAAACTAATAGTTAATAATGAAGTCGACGGATTAAATAAAGCCGTTTGCAAACTTAAAAGCTTAGTTAATATTGAAGGAGGTTATTTCATATGCATTACAGTATTTTGCCCATTATTTACCCGGAAGAATCTCCAGAATATGTGGAACTTCAGTATAATGGTTGCAACGTTTTAGCCCGTGTCTCAGATGAGGGCTATATCCTAGAAAGGCTTCACAGCTATGATTATATGGATTTCATGAATAGTGATTTCGCACCCGGAACGTTGTTAAACAGTACTTTAATTGATTAGGCCCATTCCTTCCACTATATCGTGGAGGGAATATTTTTTAGAAATTTTTCATTATATGACGGCTATATCCTAGCAAGGCTTCTTAGCTATGATTATATGGATTTCCTGAATCGTGATTTTACACCCGCAACGTTGTTAAACAGCACTTTAATTGATTAGGTCCATTCCTTCCACTATGCCATGGAGAGAATATTTTTAAAAAAATTTTCATTAGCTTCTTGACAGCTTTAAAAATTAATGGTACAATCTTCTTCAAATAAGTTTATTCGTGATAAATTTATTTGCGACCGTGGCGGAATTGGTATACGCGCAAGACTAAGGATCTTGTGGTCTTCAGGCCGTGGGGGTTCGAGTCCCCCCGATCGCATTTATAAGTAAATCAGATGGTCGCAGGTATATTTTTTTAATATACGTGAGGAACGTCCGGGCTCTATAGAGCAAAGGTGCTGGATAACACCCAGTCGAGGCGACTCGAAGGAAAGTGCAACAGAAATAGACCACCCATTTTTTTGGGAACGGATGGAAAGGCGAGGTAAAAGCTCACCGTTTTTTAGGCGACTAAAAAAGCCATGTAAACCCCACCTAGAGCAAGACCAAAATAAGACTTAGGTTGCTCGCTAGTCTTGAGTAGGTCGCTAAAATTTTTAGGCAACTACTAATTTAGATAGATGACTGTCAAATACTGAACCCGGCGTATAGATTTGGTTATAAATTTCACCCTCTTATATATTTGGGTGATTTTTTTTGCCCCATTTTAACTTAGATAGATGACTATCAAATGCTAAACCCAGCATATAGATTTGATTATAAATTTTACCCTCTTAAATATATTTGAGTGATTTTTTTTGCCCTATTTTTAAGGTAAATATTGTTAATTCTTAAAAATTGTTATATCATTATCCTTATATAATTTATTAAGGAGGTTTTTGCATGAAAATAGGTTTAGGCATGTTAGAGGCTATGTGGAATATTTCTATCGATGATAACTTAGAATCCAATCAAAATCAAACAGCTCTAAGTAACACAGACAATACTCACGTTTCTACTAATCAAAATGTTGAATTGTCTGAAATTGCTCCGATAGATGACGATCCGAATGTTTCGCTATTAGACGATACCATCCCAGATAGTTTGTAAAATCACAAGTTTATAAGAGTACTATTAACATCCCATTAGGCTTAATATTACTCTTATAAAAATATTGTCCAGATATTTTATAATTATAACGGAAAATATTGTTAACAATATTACCAAAACTATACACTGCATTTTGCAAAAAAATGTTAAAATTTATATCGTTATTTTGTTATAACATATTGCATTTAGATTAATTTTAATATATAATATATTGTACAATTATATTAGGAGGTTTAATATGCATACAAAATTTGGTAAATTAGGATTAGGTTTACTATTACTTAGTCTTGGCGCATCTGTCCAAGCGGCAGAAATTGGTTACGATGGTGATCATATTTTAAACAAAGATGCTAAAAGAGGATTTGCACCTCATGAAAACTATAATTTAGTCTATGAAGATGATTTTAACGGAACTGCTGTAAACGAATCAGAATGGACACTACGAACGGGATCAAGACTCGGCGGTAACAATTATAGAGAAAATACAACAGTGTCTGATGGATTACTCCATGTAGAAATTGGATACGAAGATCGAGTAGGTGATACAGCAACTTTAACCGGCGGTGGAGTAATTTCAAAAAAACTTTTCGGCTATGGTTATTATGAAGCTAAAGGTCAATTATTTGGTGCAACCGGCGGAATGCATTCTTCATTTTGGGTTATGGGCCGAGGGGGTGGAGATAACGTTACCGTACCAGCCAACAATGTAATTATAGAAATAGATTTTTATGAAATCGACTCTGGTACACCTGAAGAGATAAATACAAATGTTCACTATTATATAGGCAATCACTGGACCGAAGGTGGCTTTAAAGATGGTAAAACTCCAGATTACGGCAAAATCGACACTTCTGCTCGTGAATTCGTAATGGGCGTAGAATGGTTACCAAACAAAATCAACTGGTATCTAGACGGCAAACTTTTTAGAACCGTAGAAAATCCTGATCATTATGGTCCACAAAACATGTGGCTTACCGGTCTTGGTAGCAATTATTTCAAAGAAGAAATTTTACTAGATAAACTTCCTGGTGAAAGTAATTGGGACTATTTTAGATTTTACAACGTTGATTTACTAGGCGTAAACATGGTTGTAAATCCAAGCTTCGAGTATAATACACAAGAAGACTTTTTACCGGAATATACTAGAAGTACTAAATCTCCAGTTGGTTGGTATACTAAAGGTAATAGCAAAAACACGGCTACCAATGTAATTTTAACAGATGAAAGTTATGACGGAAATGCATTATTAAGACATGGCTCAGCAATGTTTGATTACGACGTAACAACGTATCTACATATTCCATTTTTACCAAATGAAACTTATACTTTTTCAGCCATGGTTAGAAACTCTTCTGGCGGTAATCATACAGTAACTATTTCGGGCGAAGGAATGGAAATTTCCGAATTAGAAATTCCAAAAACAGATCCTGGCGTTTGGGAAAAAGTAACGATTGAAAATATTAAAGTAGAAAAAGGTGAGGCCATTATATCCTTTATATCAGATGCAACAAAATCGCAGTATCTAGATATTGACGACGTTTCTTTTGTTCAAACTACTGGAAAAGATCCGCACACATCTTTAGATCTATATCCTACTGCTGTAGCGCAAATACCAATGCATTTCGGAGACATTGTATCTGGTTATCAACATGCAAACAGCGGATATAAAGAATTCGGCACATTTGGAAATAGTAGTCTTAAAGGCTATTTAGACAAATCTTCTCGTTGGGCAGCTACTCTTGAAGGAAACTATGCTACATGGTCACCTCAATTAACCAAATCCGGACTATACGAAATAGAATTCTTTAATGTTATGCATGAAAATAGAACCGACCAAGCTACTATAGAAGTTCACCATGTAGACGGCGTAGAAAAAATTGCATTAAATCAAAAAGCTGTTTCGGGATTTGTTAATTTAGGTTCATTCAATTTAGATGAAAACAGCTATGTAAAAATGTATGGCGTACCAGACACCGGCAACATGTCCTTCGATTCTGTCGTATTTAAACAGGATGGCAGCGACGAAATCAAAGAAGTTTTAAAAGACGGTATCGCCGTTAGACTGGATTCCAACATCGCATTAATAGATACTGCTAAAACAAAAATAAATAATGCTAATCCAAACGCAGTCTTAAAAGTAATAAACGAAACCGCCTATATACCTATTCAATTCATATACGAACAATTCGGTGCTGCCAATGCTTCTATCAAAGATAATGTTATGTCAATATTCTATATGGATCACATGATCGAGTTTACCGAAGGATCCAATATCATGAACGTAGCAACAAAAGATATTTCTATGTCCGATAAATGTTTCGTAGAAAATGGAGTTTGGTATGCTCCCGCCGTCGACGTTATAGAAGCATTTAAGATTTATGGCTACAATGTAAATAATGAATATTATTTATTCTCCAATAAACCTGTTCCAGAAATTAAGAATGCTGCTAATCTACTAGAAATTCTGTTTTAATCCGATTGGCTAATATCCGAATGTAGCTTGATTTTTCAGCATTTAGTTAGCAATTGAAAATTTTTTAATTTTTTTCTATTTCTATGTATAAATTCTATTTTTTTGGGTAATACTACTTGTATATCATGTTACAGTGCATGCATAGCTCAGCTGGATAGAGCACTTGACTTCGGATCAAGGTGTCGTGGGTTCGAATCCTACTGCGTGCGCTCTACATAGTAATTTTAAAAAATAAGGTGGTACACAAAAGAATGAGATTACAAAAATATTTAGCTACAGCCGGATTAGCCTCTAGACGAAAATGTGAAGAGTTTATTTTAGCCGGCCTAGTTAAAATTAATGGTGTTGTTGTTACCGAACTTGGATCCAAAGTTAATGACTGCGACGTAGTAAAATTTCAGGATAAAGTTATAAAAATTTCTAGCAATACTAAAAAGCTTTATTATATGCTAAACAAACCCAGAGGTTATATTACTACATCCAAAGATGAAAATGGTCGAAAAACTGTTATAGACCTAATCCCCAAAATCAATAATCAACGAGTTTATCCTGTTGGTCGACTTGATGCTAATAGCACAGGATTACTCCTCCTGACTAATGATGGAGACTTCGCCTATCAATTGACCCATCCCAAACATACAATTACTAAAACTTATATTGTTATAGTAGATGGCCACGTATCCAATTCTCAAATTAGTTCCTTAAGAACGGGTATTAAAATTGATAACTATATCACTAAACCAGCTAAAGTAACTAAAATTTTAGCCCATAATAATCGCACTACATTAGAAATAATAATCAGTGAAGGCAAAAATCGGCAAATCAGAAAAATGTGTGATGCTATCGGCCATCCGGTTATATCTCTTAAGAGAATAGCCATTGGAAGTGTCTTTCTTAATGACCTCAAAGTAGGTAAAATTCGTGAATTACGTCACGATGAAATAGCACATTTTGTTAAATCTACTCATCTTTAAGCAAATTTATGCATTTAGGGCTTGAAATTTACTTTTCTTTCTGTTAAACTAGGGTGAAATTTGCAAATGAGAAAGTAGAGGTGTTTAAAATGGCAAAATGCGAAATCTGTTCAAAAGATGTTCATTTCGGAATAAAAGTAAGCCATTCTCATAGAAGAGCTAATAAAATGTGGAAAGCGAATATCAAAAAAGTTAAAGTTAATAAAAACGGAACAACAAAAACGATGCACGTTTGTACTCGTTGCTTACGTTCTAATTTAGTAACTCGTGCTTAACACTTAAGCTCTATATTAAAAAGCAAAAAAATCTTTCCTTATAAAGTCTAGGGAAGGTTTTTTTATGCCATTTTAGTGGCTACTGCTATACAGAGATAAATTGGTTAATGCTACAATATTAGAAAATACAGTAGATCCATATGCACGAATTTCTATCTTCAATTCTTTAACACCTGTTATATCCAAATCGAAATTTACTACATCTGCTCTGGTTAAGGATGGTATGTCCTTTAACAATCGCCCATCACCATAAATTTTTATATCCGCTAAGTTGGTATATCCACTTATTTGTGAATTCGGATTTTTATTTACATACCCAACAATAGCTAATGCAGTCGGCAAAAAGGCCGTACCACTTAATTGTGAATACTCTCCGTTTAATGGATACGTCACTATATCCGCTATAGTTTTTCCGTCTCCATCACCAGTAAAAATTATCCCATCAGTGTATTCTACACCTACTGGATCGGTTATCTGTCCTATAATAGGATATACAGCCTCTCTTCCTGAAAATGAACTTTTCGGTATATCGGATAATTTTTTTACACTCTCTATCTGGTTGTCTACAATATGTATTGTACGAGTCTGTTCTTCCCATAAAATCCCTTTTCCTAATTCCTTCATTAATGCTTCTACCGGTACATAGGACATTCCATCTATAATAAATGGTTCTATTACACTGCCATAAGCATCTTTTAAGATTAATGACTCTCCATCCATAGACAATTTAACATCATTATAAACCACATCTAATGAAGTATATATTGGTGCAGCACTTAATATAGCAGTTTGTAAAACAATGACAGTTATTAATCCCATTATTTTCTTCATTTTATCCCTCTCATTCATAAAAATTCAATTGTATTCATATTTAAATAATTAAAATTGTATCAGCTTTTTGAAATTATGTCAATTTCTATATTATCCTTAAATATTCTTAACCATTTCCAATGAATTCTTATGTAAATTCATTTTACTCAAAGGTTGCTTAGATTAAATTAGATAAACTAAAAAAAATAGTTTATTTTGCTCTGTGTTAACTTTTTTATTGTTTTATTGCAAAATAGTATATACACGTTACTGATAAAATTTTACAATAACTTTATTTTTATGTCAAATTGTTACAGATTCCTTTATTAATGCTACTCGTTACCAGAAATTACATTAGCTATTTTCATAAATAATTACTTAAAACTTAAAAAACAGGATATAACTATAATGTACTAAAAAAACAAAAGCGATCATGTTTTTCTATTCAATCATAAATATAAATGTGTTAGCAATTATGTTGTTAATGAACTATTAACTTGTAACTTGACTGAATATAAGGAGTGGGGATAATATGAAATTAAATCAACGTTTTGTAGCAGCTATTTTAGCAGGTTCTCTAGTATCTAGTGGATTTGTTGTTTTACCTAATATTGTTAAGGCTGAAACTAACATTAACAAAGATAAATTAGATGATGTTGAAGTTGAAGTAAAAGTTATCGTAGAACATAAAGGTGATGACAAAATCACAACTATAAAAGAAACTGTACCAGCCAACTCAACTGCTATAGAATCAACTCAAACCGATAATAAAGATCACACACAAAGTAATTTAGCGACTTCACCACCTACAGACAACCATATGATTATAGAGGTTGAAAAATCCGATAATGCTCACACAGATCCTATAATTGATATTGACAATGATCACATTACTATCATTGATTCGGCTACACCGGATTTGGATACTACTATTAAACCAGAATCTATAATTCCAACTACAGAGGATACATTAGTAGGTCCTCCTAGCCCAGTTATTACTATTGAGCCAGAATCTATAGTTCCAACTACAGATTACACATTAGTAGGCCCTCCTAGCCCAGTTATTACTATTGAGCCAGAAACAATAACTCTGGGCAATGACAATGCTACTTTCACAGAAATAGACTCGGCTGAACAACCTAAAATTGCACCGGAAACTGACACAACCAAAGAACCTGAAACTACACCGGAAACTGACGTAGCCCATGGACCTGAGCCTGCACCGGAAACTAACGTAGCCAAAGGACCTGAAACTGCACCGGAAACTAATTCGGCCACAGAACCTGAAACTACTGCTGATTTGGTCGTTGCCGACGATTCTGATCAATCTGACAAGGTCACTACCGAAGCTAGTGATGTTGCGTTGATAGATAAAGTTAAACTTATTTTAGAACATGTTCATATCACTTTATCCGCATCTGAAGCTTCCGATCAAGATCTATCTCAAAGTGCTGTTACTCAATATATAACAACATTGTTGGATGGAACTGGCGTTAATGCTACCGTTGAAAGTCAAGCTTATCAAACTGCTATTTTAGGTGACTCATTAAATCCTGACGGCATTGAGGGTAAATATGATTTTATAGTCAATTTAAATGATAATGGCCAAACCACAAGTACTAGTATGATAACAGCTAATATTGAACCAACGGATTACGTCCCTGTAACCAGTGATCAAGCCACAGAAGAAGCGGTCGACTCTGTTATTGACGAAAACGAATCAACTTCTGTAACTTTAGATGCTGTAGTCAATATACTGGATAGAGCCTTATTCACTTTAACAGAATCTAATGCCGCAAATATAGAAGACGCTAAGGCCTCTATTTATTCTGATGTAGAATATATTTTGGCCGATACCGGCATGACAGCTTCTATAAAAGGTTATGGTTTTTCTACAGCTTTGGCCGGTACCGCAAAATTACCTCAAGGTACCAACGGTTATTATAAATTTATGATTGATGTTACCGACGGAGAGGAAACTTTATCCACAAATATTATTACCTCGACTATAGAGGCTAATCCTTTAGTAGCCGATAAAGATCAAATAGAATTAAAGAATTTAATTACCACTTTAGAAAATGCATATCCTAATGTTTCGGATATATCAACTGCTATGGAAGCCGGATTAACTGTCAAAGCACAATTAGAAAGCCTGTTAAAAGATACAGATATAACAGCTACTATTAAAGCTTATGAATTTACGCCACCTGTTGCTGGTACAGAATCAACTCCGGATGGCGTAAATGGATCCTATAAATATTCTGTAGAACTTAAAGAGGGCGACACAACTGCTGCAACAAACCCAATCACTATGAATCTTGTAGCCAATAAATACGAAGCTCCTCTTACTTTAAGCGATATTTCAATTACAGGATTAACTCATGATAATATCGGCTTCAGCCCAGATGTATACGAATACACTTTAAATATAACAGAATCAGATAAGGGTAAAAACTTTATTCTAAATGTTAGTGCCGATGATAAATTTACTACCCAAATATCTTTGCCTAGTAACCAACAATCAACTACTAGTATGCTTCCAGTTACTGTGAATCAATTAACAGATGGTAGCCAAATCTTGGTTGATATATCCGAAGGTGACCACACAAACACCTATAAGCTTAATGTTGCTATAGCGGATAATAATCTTCTTATGGAGCCTTTATTAAAAGCTCAAGAAACAATTCTTCCGCCTCTTGTAAGTCTTGATGGCACCGATATACCAACTGATCAAACATGGGTTAGCTCAAATGCAGACTATGCCTATAAAATAGCCATCAAAGAGGCCAACGAAGCATTTGCTAACCACGACCTTACAGCTGAGCAAATTAACTCTGCTATATCAGCCTTAAATACAGCTACCGATGCTTTCACAAAGAAAATTGCTAATGGGACAAAAGCTGCTAGCCTTCAAGTCTTAAGTATAAACATGCTTGGGGATGTCTCTTTTGACTCAATGCATAATACTGTAACTGTTTTAGATCCAAATAGCGATTCGTTTACCGTTACTGTTGTAGCTAAAAACAGTGATGTAAATCTTATAAATCCTATGACTAACTCCGCATCAATAAACGGTGTACTAACTTTTACCGTTCCTGCAACTATTCAAGATTTTAGTGTCCTATTATCTGAAGGAGACGCTATTAGCGAACCTATAACCTTTACCGTAAATTCAATAGCTAGCCATGTAACCACGCCTGAAGTAACAGAACCAACTGAAGAAGATACAAATCCGCTTATTTCAGATGCCGACCTGTTAGCTGCTTTAGCTGCTTTGGGCGTTCAGTACAATGTAACCATGATGCCTATTCCAGAGGATATTGACTTAGATAATAACACTGACTCTAAAGTTAATCCAACAAACAATGGTATCACTATAGTAGACTAATTATAGTTCATTTATCAAAATTCTATGCACTAACCATTCTACCCTTTCTATGTAAGATCCTTTCTAATTAATTCTAGCAATTCTAACAATAGGGCAAACCATTGATTAACTAATTTTTGGTATTGCCCTATTTCTTTTTCTAAATTTATCCTAATACTCTATCTACATCCTCTAATAACTTTTTCATGGCCGATTTTGTATCAAATGTTTTTTGTGCTCTAAGTTTGGCTAAATTACTTTGTCTTTGCATAAAATCTGGATCCGTAAAATATTTTTCTACCAAACCTATATAATCTTCCTTATTTTCAACATAAAAATTTTTGCCAGCCATAACCCCAGCATCTCCACCACTTAAAGCAACTACTGGTACACCCTGATATAACGCTTCTACAGCCGAAATCCCGCCACCACCTCTAAAGGGATTAACATATAAATTACATATTTTGTAAAAATTCACCATCCCCTCACTTATAAATCCCACATATTTAGTCTGTTTTGTTAATATCTCACTTTTTGCTACCCAGTCTTCATAACTTATAAAGTTACCTATAAATACAAATAGCAACCTTTTATCTTTACTTAATATCTTTTCTATTATTTTCGTAAATTCATCTGTTACTTCCGTAGCCAATCGTCCCCCAACAGCACACATAACAAAAGCATCCTCCGCTATTCCATATTCTTCTCTTGTAAATTCTTTATCCGAAATAGGTAGTCTAGCTGTCATTGGAGAATATATCACTTTTTGACCATTCGATTCAAAAAATTCAATCTGTTCTGCATCTTCCTCCGGCCTCGGCTCTCTTGGTACTACTGTTACATTGCTACAGGTTACTCCAAATCCATTTCCGCATTGATAGCTAATAGATTTTGTGAATATCTTACATGCATCCGATATAAGTGATCTATTCCCTACATTAAATACTAATTCTGGATTCCAATCATATATAAAATCCACTACATCTCTCATAGTTTGTTCACAATAATCGACTAAGATAGGTTGATAGACTAAAAATTTTTCGTCTTCTACCATTACAAGATATTTATCTGTTCCTGGCTGTTCATAATTAATAAGATTATAAGTATAAATGTTTCCTGCTTCTGCATACGACGGTTCATCAGTTACTACTATTATTACCTTTTTATTCAAATATTTTTGAATATTATAACAATAGTCTAACGTTTGCTTAGTCGGCGCATGTGTTTTTCGATTCAGTAAATGCATACAAGTTACTACTACAATTCCCGTATTACCTACAATAGGTTTATATTTTGTTTGATCGATTGTATTTAAAAATCTTTCAAATAAATTTTTATAAACTAAATATCCTATTTTATAATCCGCTCCACTACATGCATTACAAAATGAATATATCCCTACTTGATAGTAAATATAATAAGTATTCAAAATCGTAAAATTAGGCTCTATTAATAGTTTCGTTATTTCTGCTAAATATCGTCCGTTTTTATCTTGATTAAACCTTGCTGACAAAATTACACTTTGTAAATCCGGAAATCCATCCAAATACTTTTTCACATCATTTATTATTTCTTCTCTATCCGTTTTAGGATTATAAAAGCTCAGCACCTCATTTAGGCTAGATTTATTTGGTTGAATTATAAAGTTATAATATATTTTTGCTCTTAAGGTCGTTATAGTCCATTCTAATTCTCTCGTACCCATTAATATATCTAATAGTATAGACCATTTGTCTTTATAAATCATATACTTTGTTGTTCTGAGCTTATCCATTATCTCTTCATAGAATTGTTGGTTGGAAATTAATTCTTCTATTCTATCTATAGCAATCCCTTTATTTGCACATATTAATTCGCTTAAAAGCACTGTCTCTACTCTAGGTTTCATTATAACGTCTTGTAAAGTACCTAACTCTTTACTACTTAATAATTCAGATTGGATATATATTACTGGTACATCAGCCATTATTGCGAATTGTGCTATTGTTAATTCCCATCCTGTCGCTACGGATAAGAATAAGTTACAAGCCGGCAAAACCTCTGTAGCTCTGTCTATATTATCTATAAATTTAAAATGTTCTTTATTCTGGCTTATTTCAAAAATAAAATCTGTTACTAACACAAAGTATATTTTCGGATTATTCTCAATCAATTTATCACACATTTTTAAAAAATCATCATTCATAAAATATTCTAAATAGTTACTAGCCATTAGTATTAAAATAGCATCTTCTTTTAAGTTCAATTCCTCTAATAATACATTTCTTTCTATTGGAACTACTTTTTCATATGTTGGTAGTTCTCCTTGGACTAATACAGATTCTTTTCTAATTGTCCCTATTGGGAATATTTCTAAACTTTTTATTGTATGCACTACCAAATTTTGTTCATTAATTACGGTTTCGATATCACGCATATCACGCATATTAGCTTGTATATCAGTATAATTCATAATATTTATAGTATTTATATTTGAACTTAATGTTCTAATTTGTTTTGCTAAATCTAAATTTCGTCCTAATATTATTACATTTTGAGGTGCCAACAAATTTACTAATTGTACTAATATTATTATTTTATTATTTTCTATATCTTTTCCTAACACATGGTAAGCTACTTGTATATGCTTAATTAGTAATTTCTGAAATTGTTCTTGAAAAGTATTAGAAAATTTTTCTGTCTTAGCTAAAATATATATTTCACTTATACCCTTTAATTCTCGATCTAATGCTAAAATAAGATCCGCTAGTGGATTATGTGTTGATACTGGTATCTGATATGAGATATTTTCATATATATCGTGCTTAAAAAAACCTTCAAACTCTTCAAGTATTATGACTACTCTAGATTGATATAAATGTTTATTTTGTGATATTTTTTCCATTGTATTGCCTCCTCAACTTTTAAGATATCTACATATCTTTTGTCCAATATATAATTTCTATACATTGCTATTTACTTAAATTTTAATATTTAGTAATATTTCAAGAATATTTTGTCCTAAATTTGCATAAATAATACTATTAAGATATAAGGGGGAATCATTTGTATGAATTGGAAAAAGTTATTTAGATCTATTTTTAGCAGAAGTAATGGACAAGAAAATAATAATGCTTCTGTTAAACCTAGCTCCACAGAAAAAGCAGCAGAGTCAATTTCAAAACCTGAAGAAGCCAAAGCTGATGACGTTTTTTCTCCAGAGGTAGATAGTACTTCTGGGCCTGTTACGATCGAGCCAGATCCAAAGTTAAACTCTTTTGATCCAAAACCAGCGCCAGAACCAGCGCCAGCACCAGAACCTGAGCCTGAACCTGAGCCTGAACCTGAGCCTGAGCCTGAGCCTGAGCCTGAGCCTGAGCCTGAGCCT
>LNZM01000157.1 GCA_002007295.1 Candidatus Epulonipiscioides saccharophilum
AGTAACTTCTAATTTTGGTTCTTCGGTCACTTCAGGTTCTGGAGTAACTTCTAATTTTGGTTCTTCGGTTACTTCAGGTTCTGGAGTAACTTCTAATTTTGGTTCTTCGGTTACTTCAGGTTCTGGAGTAACTTCTAATTTTGGTTCTTCGGTTACTTCAGGTTCTGGAGTAACTTCTAATTTTGGTTCTTCGGTTACTTCAGGTTCTGGAGTAACTTCTAATTTTGGTTCTTCGGTCACTTCATGTTCTGGAATAACTTCTAATTTTGGTTCTTCGGTCACTTCAGATTCTGGAGTAACTTTTAATTTTGGTTTTTCGGTCACTTCAGGTTCTGGAACCTTTTCAGGTGTTGCTTCAACTTTTGGTTCTGCAACACTTACTTTCACAGGTTGCTTTTTGGGTTTTGAAAATTTCTCAAGCCATTTTAAACAAAATTTCATATTAATAACCTCCCTAAATCTTTTTTAATAAATAAGACGATTAAAGAGTTCGATTTGTTCCTAAAAACCGGATATCTTAAGCAAAAAAAATATGCAGTTCAAAAAAAGTAGGCTAAATCTTTCAGTCATTTCGTGATAGCTCTTCTAAAAGGAGAGCCAGGTCGGAGAGCACCACTACTTCCCTGTAATGTTGCGACTCTTCAGGGGAAGTTGCACACTTGGCCTTTTCAATCGAAGCTGATGAATGGAATTCGAAGAATCATCACACCTTTACCTTTAGTTGATACCCCCCATCAGTCAGCTTCGCTAACAACTCTCTGGCAGATTTATGTACAAAAAAAAAGCAGACCGGAATCTTTATCTAAAGATAACAATAGATAAGATGTCCGAATCCGAAATTCACGATCCAGATAAACATTCTTCAGAGAAATGGATCGACCTGACAAAATGACATTATTAATTTGCCCAAATTTAAAATTTTTATGCATAAACAGATTATTTTTTTAATGACAAATCATTCTATCTCCAAGATTCGTTTTTTTATTGACAGATTATTCTATCCCTGTGATTCACTCTTTTTATTGAAAAATCATTCTATCTCTAAGTTCCCTTACGACTTCAGCGTCAGTTATTTTTAATAATAATAATAATGCAAAGTCCGCTGCTGCGCCAGGTCCGGCTCCAGTTATTAAATTTCCATCCATGATAGCTTTTCTTTTAACAATTTCGGCACCTCGAACTTCCATAGTAGGGTAAACAGTAACTTTGCGACCGTTCATTAAATTCCATTGGCCTAATATGTTAGGGGCTGCACAAATAGCTCCTATTAACTTATCCGGATTATTTAAAAATTCTTTGGCTGCTTCTTTTACTTTATCATGGCCTAAATAATTGTCTGCTCCAGGTCCTCCGGGCATAACTAACATACCATAATCTTGGAAATTTACAGCCTCTAAAGTTAAGTCGGCGATTACTCGTACGTTTTGTGCACTTTTTACGGTGATGTCACCTAGAGCAATTACTGTAACATCTTGCTTACCACGTCTTAAAATGTCTATTATAGTCATTGCTTCTATTTCTTCAAATCCTTCTGGTAACAATACTGCTATTTTCATTCATAGGCCTCCTAAGTTATAAAATCGATTTTAAAGTTATTATAACCAAAAATAAATTACACTATACAATTTTTCCAATATTTATCTAATTTTATATTATTTTTTTGCAGACACTATAAAAAAATATCGCCCACAACCGTAAACTTTTTATTCGATCTAAACTTAAAATTATTAGCGGACAATATAGAAAAATATCGCCCGCAACCTTAAACTTTTTATTCGACTAAAAACTCTTTTATTAGTTCTTTCATGTCCTCGTCATAAGAATAAATTCGCAATTCTAGTGGACTACTCATATCTAAACTTAGAATCCCTAAAAGTGATTTTGCATCCACAATATAACGTTTACATATTAGATCGCAGTCACTATTTATTTTGGATATATTATTAACAAATTTTTGTACATCTTGCATCGACGGTAATAAGATCATAAACGTTTCCATAAGCGTAACCTCTCTTTACTAATTTTGCAAATTTTGAATACATAGCCAGTTGCATCATTCATTTATTTTACTAAAAATTTATCGTCTTATCTCTTCTATTATAGTCTAGTTCGGATTTGCCAGAATCAATTTGCAATTTTAATGGTTTTTGTATATCTAAGCTTAAAATGCCTAAAAAGGATTTTGCATCCACTGTGAAATCATGAGAAATCACAGGCATAATTGATTGCAGAAATCCTATTTATAAATTTTAGAATATCTTCCATTGCAGATAATGAAATCAAAAATGTCTTCATTATTTTCTTTGTCCTTTTAAGATTAATCTATATCACGAATAATTTTACGAATTTTAAATACAGAATTAGGCTCCACCGAAAGTTCATCGACACCGTATTCCACAAATAATTTTGTTAATGCAGGATCGGCCGCCAATTCGCCGCAAATACCGGTCCATATACCAAACTCTTTACTAACATCGACTACCATTTTAATCATTTTCAATACCGCAGGATGATGCGGGTTATAGAATGGCTCTAATTTTTGATTTTGACGATCTACAGCGATGGTGTACTGAGTGAGGTCGTTAGTACCGATGCTAAAGAAATCGACTAAAGGAGCTAATTCGGGTGCAATCATTACGGCGGCCGGAGTTTCGATCATGATACCGAACTCGTACTCACCAAAAGGAATGTTCGTATTTTTTAGTTCTTGTTCTATATCGGCTAAAATTTTCTTTGTTCTTTCGACCTCCCAAACGGATGCAATCATAGGAACCATAATAGATATTTTGCCAAAATAGGTAGCCCGGATAAGAGCTTTTAACTGCGTTCTGAAGATTTTTTCATCCATTAAGCATATTCTTACAGCTCTGTAGCCAAGGGCTGGATTTTCCTCATGCTCCATATTAAAATAATCTATTTGCTTATCTGCGCCAATATCCAAAGTTCTGATAATAACCTTTTTACCAGCCATCATCTCAGCCACTTTCTTGTATATTTGAAACTGTGTTTCTTCGGACGGATAAGAAGTATGCTCCAAATAAATAAATTCACTCCTAAATAAACCTATGCCCTCTGCGTCATTGGCCAATACGGATGCAATATCACTTACGGACCCAATATTAGCGTATAGATTAACTTTTTGGCCGGATTTGGTAATCGTTTCTTTACCTTTGTATTGGGCTAAAAACTTTTTTTGCTTGGTTTCTTCTGATATCTTTTTCTTAGCTTCCACAATTTTTTCAGATGTTGGTGAAATGATAAACATTCCATCCAGACCGTCTATGATAGCTTTCAAATTATTTACTCTAGCAGGTAACTGTACACTAACTATCGCTGGTACACCCATTGTTCTGGCCAATATTGATGTATGAGAATTTACTGAACCTTTCCTAGTAATAAATCCGAGTATCTTGCTCTTATCCATTTGTATTGTTTCACTCGGTGTTAAATCATCTGCCACTATTATACATGGTGTATCAAAATTTAAGCTACTTTCATGTTTTTCTAACAAAACATCGATTAACCGATCCGATATATCTTTTATGTCAGCAGCCCGACCTTGCATGTATTCGTCATCCATATTAGCAAATATATCGACGAAATTTTCACAGGTTCTAGCTACTGCGTATTCGGCATTCACTTTTTGTGTATTTATCATATTGATAATGGACTCTGTGTAGTCCTCATCCTCCATCATCATTTTGTGAACATCGAAAATTAATGCAGTCTCTTCTCCTACGTCCACTAAAGCTTTTTTGTATAACTGATCTAACTGTTCCAACCCAATACTTAGAGCTTTGTGAAATCTCTTTACTTCTCTTTCAGGATCCTTTATAGATATACGTCTTACTATGCTGTCCGCTTTATTTAATTCACGAATAGTACCTATAGCAACACCCTTTGATGCTACACTTCCGCTATAAACATCCATAATATAACCTCCTCGATATTTCTATAGATTTTTTTCAAAAAATTCTTTTATTGCGTTACAGGCAACTTCTTCGTCTGGTCCGTCTATCGTTATTGTTACAGTATTGCCGGCTTTGACTCCAAGGGACATAATAGACATTAGTTTATTTGTACTAACTGATTTGCCATCTTTTGCTATAGAGATTTCGCTTTGAAATTTTTTCCCTTCTTTAGATAAAAGTCCGGCCGGCCTAACATGTATGCCTAATGCATCTGTTATTAAATATTCAAAAGTTTTCATAAATTATGATCTCCTTCAATTAAATTATATTTTAATTAGATATGATTTTACAATATTATTATCCAATACGATTGTTTTATGAATCTTTTGTTGATTAATATCATTCTCATTAGTTTCTTGTTGATTAATTATTTCTTCATTTAAGTTTACTTCATTTTCTAGATATAGCCCTGTTAGCATTACTTGATCTGCTGAACATTGATAGGCTCGAAAAATATAGCCATTTAAAAGCTCCGCTTTTTTTAGAACGCTCATCACAAATCCGGACTCTGGAATATTGAACATACTAAATTGATATGGCAATGTGAATGCTACGTCGTTTAGTTTCATTGCGTTATACGGCATTTTATTGTAATACACAAGTGGTGTTAAATATTCTTTGGCCAAAGTAGCGATGTTAGAATCGTTCGGAGTAACGGCTAATTGAAATTTTTGTTTACCTAATAATTGAGAATCAGGTGTTAACATTTTTATTCCGGATGGCCGTCCAGGTCTACGATATAAATCTTCCTTGCCTAAACAACCAACACTTCTAAATAAAGTTATTGCTAATTTATCAAAATTTTCACCAATAATTTCAAACTCTCTCACGGAATTAGTCAATATACTTAATCCGTTTGAAGAATCAGTGCTTACATAGCATAACATCGGATAAATAGGATCAGGTCTTTCGTCCCAATTTTCAGCCTGCCAAACGTTGATCGCAGAATCCACTACCGGACGCTTAATGCAACCGAATTGATTATCGGATACAGAGGCCGTTGCTGTTATTTGCTGAGGCAAAATTAGCCGTACTCTGTGATCTAAGCTGTTGTTTTCTACTTGGACATCTAACTTTATAATTTTTGAATCTTGATACATTGTAGCTATAATTTCTATGTTCATTTCACTATCACATATTTTGGCTTTTCTACTTTCTAAATCTTTTGGAATGCTCATAGTAAATTTAGAACTTAGAATGGTTTTTAGGCCAAGTTGTGTTATGTTCGAATCACTAGTTAGACAGTTTTTAGAGCTAATAACAAAATCGTCTTCTAATTCGGAAAAATCATATTCGTCTCCATCGTCCGAACCGTCTTCTATTAACAATGTTTCTGCATAACATATATCGGCTAATTTATCAACTATATTAAAACTTCCATTAGAATTAATTGTTATTTTGAAATATTTGTTTTCTGCAAAGTTTAATTCTATGTCTTTTTTGATTTGTATTTGACCCGGTATTTCTTTTACTAAAAAAGTTTTGTAACCCATGGCAGGTACACTATCAGAAAAATTAATATAATATTTTACAAATGGATCATAATCACCGTAATGAACGATTTGTCTATCGATTAAGCCAGCATCAATAATTTCTTTTTTTGCTAAATTAAATGGATAAATTTCGCCTTCTTCATCTACTAATTCAAAGTTTTTCATTTTAGTGATAATTTCAGCATCTATTACTTCTCTTCTCGGATAAGGTAACAAATTAAAAACAACTAACTTATCTATAGCCACATCTTGCGGAATAGCATCGGAAATTTTGCGCTTATAATACTTTATTAATTCGTCCGTCTTATCTTCGGCCAAAAAGAATCGACTAGCTATTTGGCTATGCACTTTGTCACTACAGCAACAACCAATAGAATCATGAGCATGGTTTTTTAATATGTATTTCCAAATGCTTTCTATTAACCCATGTTCATAACTAAATCCTAATTTATGCGCTATAGAAGCTAACGGCTCCAAAATATTTGTAATCTTATTTTCTATCCGAGTATTCATACTCTTTAAATCCGCTCGACTAGAAAAAATACTTCTATGCACTCGCATATATTTACCATCTAACAGTTCACCAAATATAGTATCTAAATTTTCCGTCTTTTCTAATTCCTCAAAAACATTTTCATATTTACTAAGGAAAAAATTTCGATCCGGATAAAGTTCTTTTAGATTCTTTAACACATCGAATATGTTCTGTTGTATTGGCATTTGGTCATGCCCGTTAGGTAGTACGATATCCTCATTTTCGGTTACAGAACCTTTATCTAAAACCGGCAAATATTTATCCATCCTCTTTTTAAGGCCGATAAGATCTAATGGCAAATATTTTCCTATAGCATAGCCGAGTGGTAACAAATGTACCAACACTTCTCCTCCATGATGGCCGGCCCAATAAAAATTATGTTTATTAGTCCCATGCCGTTCACTACTACCTCGCCAAAAAACAGATCTGGTGATTCCGAATCCATTTAATATTTGTGGCATCTTCTCACTTTGCCCAAAGGAATCCGGTAAATACCCAATTAACATAGGCTGACCAAATTGTTTGCTATCCTTTATTCCATACAGCAAATTACGGACGATAGATTCGCCACCGACTACCATTTCATCGGTCTGTGTATACCATGGCCCAATTAGCAATTTGCCTTGTTGCACCAACTTTTTTACTCGATTTTTATTTTCCGGTTTAACGTCAAAATAATCCTCTAATATAGCTGTCTGACCATCTAGTAAATAATAGGGATAGTTCGGATCATTTTCTAACCTATCTAATATTTCCTCCATATTGTTCACTAATAAAATTCTGGATTCTTCAGTAGTAAAGTACCACTCTCTATCCCAATGCATATGTGCGATCACATGTACATTTTTCGGCATTATATCACAACCCTTTCTTCATTTTAATTCTGGATTCCTTGATACTCCCTCCGTCACCATACATGGGAACTGAAGAAAATTAACTTTTGGTGAAGCTAACTAACGGACAGTCAACCTGCTCCCCTTCCAGAAATAAGATTCTTAAGTTCCCACCTATGCCCTCCGCCGCTTCGTGACACCTCCCTCGGAGAGGGCGGCTAAAAAACAAACGGCTACTAAAAAAATAGCCGTTTATTTGTAAATAGAATTAATTTTTTGCTAAAGTTTTTTCTCTTTTTTCCCTTCTCATAAACCAAACTAAAATTGCTGTAGATATCACAGCACCCAATATAGCAGCCGCTAGCCAAATAAAAGCACTGATACTAGCTGAGAACGTTCCCGCTTCTAACAAGAACATAGAGAAAATTCCGGCCCCCGGTACACTCAAACCGATATTGGCTGCACCGACTAAGGCACCACATACGGCGGATCCTGTACATAAGGAGATCATAACCTGCAATGGACGCTTCATCATAAATGGAATTGCCCCTTCTGTTATTCCTCCCAAGGCTAATAACCAGGTTGTTCGACCAGCCTCTAATTCTTCTGTAGAATACATATCTTTAACGAAAAATGTACTCATTGTTATTGAAAATCCGGATACCATTTTTACCGAAGCAAAGATTGCGTACGGAACTAAAATACCTTCGGACATAACACTTACGCAAAATGCATATGCCGCTTTATTAACCGGTCCACCTAAATCAAATGAAGTCATTATTCCAATAACGATTGCTAAAAGTACAATATTGGCACCTTGAAGATCTCGTAAGAAATTTGTAAGTGAATCATTGATAAAGACTACAGGTTCTCCTATAATAAAGAACATGACAATGCCTATCCATAAAACACTAACAACAGGGTATATGAAGAAACTTATAAATCCGGAAAATGGACCCTTGGCTGGAATTATTTTTTTCATATATCTTACACTATATCCAGCAATTAGTCCACCCAACATACCAGCTAAAAATCCGCCACCAATTAAGTTAGCTGTGAATCCAGCTGCAAAGCCCGATACTAAGGCCGGTTTTTCACCGATAGCAAAGGCCATGTATCCGGCCATTATAGGTACCAATAAAGTTCCTAATAATCCGCCAGATAAAAGTCTGAAAGAATTTAACCAATGACCAGGCGTATTGTATGCTTCAATTAAATTAAATTGTTGGCTAATTAATACTGCAAACGCTAAGATCATTCCTCCAGCCACAACAAAAGGTACCATATGCGATATTCCTGTCATAACCGCTTGCTTGATCTCTTCACCAAGGCCTAATTTTGCAGGAGTTTGATTATCCGCAGTAAAAGTCCCCTTTTCAAAATTTTCCGCTTTAGCTAAAGCATTCTTAATTATGGATTTCGCATCCTTTAAAGGTTGTGCTACAGGAGTTTGCGTAATCGGCAAATGATCGAATCGCTCAATGTTTTTTACCGCTACACCAACCGAGAAAATTGCTGCATCGGCATTTTGTAATTGCTCATTCGTTAAGCGATCTTCGATTCCGTTAGCGCCTTGTTTTTCTACAAATACTTTCACTCCTAATTCTTTTCCGGCTTTTTCTAAAGCTTGTGCCGCCATGTATGTATGCGCTATTCCGGCCGGGCAGGCTGTGACAGCAACGATAGTTTTAGTGTACTGAATTTCGGATTGATCTTCTTCTTGTCCCGCATTATCTAAATTATTATATAATTCATCTACGGTCGATGAACCAAATAATTTAGTCGCATAGTCTTCATCACCCATTTTTTCCATTAAAGCTGCTAATAAATCTAGATGGGTACTTCCACCCTCACTCTTTGGAATAGCTAGCATAATAATATTTTTTACTTGATTGTCTTCGTCAATACTTTCCCAATCCGAAATAACGTTGCTCGTAGTCATAACCACAAACGCTGCTTCCTTCACGCTATCGGATTTTCCATGAGGAATAGCCAATCCGCCTTCAATACCAGTTTCAGATAATCCTTCTCGCTCGTAAATGGCAGCCTTAAAATTTTCTGCAGAATCAATTTTTCCGTTGTCAAAAAGTGCTTGAACCATGATATCTATAACTTCAGCCTTCGTAGTGCAAGGCTGATTAATAAGAATCAAGTTCTTGTTCGTCAAATTAGATAATTGCATACATGCCCTCCCTAAATTATTTTTTTTATTCTCTGATTTTTATTTTAATCTTGCATATTTATTTTTAAAAGTCTAAGTGTACGCCGTAAGGCCAATTCATACAATTTTTCAGCATTCTCCATTGCATCAGATAAGCTCATTATAGCATTAACAGTAGGAACAATAGCCGATAAGCCTAAATTAAGAAGTGTTTCTGCATCTCGACCCATGGATCCAACAATAGCAACGCAAGGTATATTCATTTCTTTAGACACTCGGGCAACACCACTCGGTACTTTTCCAAACGCACTTTGATAATCTATCCGCCCTTCTCCGGTTATAACTAGAGAAGCACCTTTTATTTTTTCTTGAAACTTTAATATTTCCAATATAGTTGTTATTCCCGAGCACATTTTAGCATCTACGAATAACTTTAACCCGGCCCCTAGTCCTCCGGCAGCACCGGATCCCTTTTCATAGCGTACAGATTTTTGAGCAGTGTTTTCTGCTATATTTATATAATGGGCCATTCCCTCTTCTAATATTTTTCTCGTCCCAACATCGGCCCCTTTCTGTTCTCCGAAAACATTCGTTGCGCCAGTCGGCCCTAAAAGAGGGTTTGTTACATCACACATTACTGTTATATTCGCATCTATTATTTCAGGATGTATTTTACTTATATTTATCTCATTTATATTTTTAAAATTTTCTGGTATCGCTTCTAATTTTTTACCTTCGGAATCTAAAAATTCTACCCCAATAGCTGAAGCAAAGCCTATTCCTCCATCGTTCGTCGCACTGCCACCTATTCCGATATAAATATTTTTTACACCGTTTCTTAGTGCATGCAACATCATTTCTCCAGTTCCATACGTGTTTTGCTTCAATATTTCTCTGTCTTTTTCTTCTATCAATGTTATTCCGGATGCGGCCGACATTTCCATGATAGCATTGTTACCAAATCTTCCGTATGTTGCTGATATTTTTCTGCCCAACGGATCACTCACTTGACACTCTACAAGTTCACCCTCCATCGCTTCTATCAACGATTCTACGGTTCCCTCGCCACCATCCGCCATAGGTATATTAACAACTTCGCATTCGTTGCCAAAAATTTCGGATACCACATTTTTTCCTATATTACCAATTTGTCTAGAAGTTAACGAACCTTTAAATGAATCCGATGCAAAAACTATTTTCACTTTTTTTGTACCTCCTAAATTCATAATTTATAATATCAATTTAGCTTCATCATAAATTTATAATATCAATTTAGCTTAATTATAATCAATATTATAAATTTAATATATGCATCCTTATGTCTATTTATAACCATTAATTATATTTTTTTATAGCAATTAATTATATCCATATCATAACAATTAATTATATCTATATCATAACAATGAAACGAAAAAATTCAAATTTTAGTTGACTTTTATTTCTCATAATGTTATAACTACCTCGTTTTAGGTTAATTTATACCCTGAAATGAAAGAACAAGCTATCCTTTTTTAGGCACTCGTTTTATTATTTTTGGAATTTAATATGACAAGCCTCTTGACGTAAACTCAAAATTTTTCTCATGTTATTTCCAAATATTCGTATATTATTTCCAAAATTGCACATCATATATAGCAGGTGTTAATATGGCTATTAATGAGTCTGAAAAAAAAGACAGAACCAAGCATAAGTTGACCGGAGGTACTAAGTTAAAACTTTTATCGTTATTACTAGTACCTATTTCTGTATTTTGTTTGCAGTGTTACGTAAACAATCCCGAAAACTGGGAAAAATATTATTCCTTGGGAATAAACAAAACTATTATTGAATTTTTAAGCTTAAACTTCGGATTTTTACCTTTTTCAGTCTTTGAAGTATTAATTTTTTTGTTATTACTATTTTTGGCATGGTATATACTAGCCACGATATATAACATGATACGCTATCATGATTATTTATTTCAGGTATTAGGAAAGTTCGTGCTAAATATAGTAGTAATAGCGGCATTGTTATTTTCTAGCTTTGAATTATTGTGGGGATTAAACTACAAGCGGCCACAATTCGGATTAAAGCATGGATTAGTAGTAGAACAATATACGACAGAAGATTTAGGCGCTTTATATGTTCATCTCTTAAAAAGAGCAAAGGTTATTCGACAATATTTAGATGAGGATACAAATGGAGTGGCCCAAATGTACGGAGACTACAAGAATATCTTCGATAGGGCGTATATGGGTTTTTATGAACTAAAGTATATATTTGATGAATTAGGTGGCAACTACGGTCTAGCGAAGCCTTTAGTTGCATCCGACCTTTTAAATCATGCTTGTATTACAGGGATATATTCACCGTTTACAGGCGAACCAAACGTAAATGTAGAAATTCCGCCGATGTACATTCCATCTACAACCTGCCACGAGATGGGACATCAAAGAGGTTTTGGTTATGAAGATCAGTGTAACTTTATTGCCTTTATAACTTGTGAAAGGCATCCTCATCCAGATTTTCAGTACTCTGGATATTTACTAGCATTAGCCTACACAAGTAATGCTCTCGGTCGTGTCGATTTGGATATGCTACAATCTCTAAATCAACAAATGTCCGAAGGTATTAAACGTGATTTAGATTATGGTAACGCTTTTTGGGATCAGTATAGAGGTCAAATCAAGGAAGCCGCTAGATCTGTAAATAACACCTTCCTTAAAACAAATGGCGTTAAATCTGGTACTCAAAGTTATGGTAAAGTCGTTGATTTGTTATTAGCCTATTACGCCAATTATTTTACTATCGATGACAAAGTAAAATAAAACATTATTGGAAAATTCTAAACACTAGTATTTATTTTAAGATATTAGCAACTAGTATTTATTGAAAGCAACAAGATTTTTTTAGCAATTAACTATTAAATCCAAACCAAGGAGTTGAAAGTTACATGCGAAGAATGGATAGATTTGACAAAGTAAGTATGATAGACCAAATTGCTTTGGACAGCTTAACAGCTCCAAATCTATATGGGGATAATCCGGATATGTTTTTAGAAAGCTCGTCTAATGAGAGCCTAAATTCAGCATTTGTAGACTTAACTGCTGATGCTCATCGTAAGGCTATATTCCCCAGTGACTTATCCGATGAGTTCGCTAACGATTATTTAATAGACTTGTAGCATTAATACGGGTATATATACTCGTTTGTTTTTTTCCAACAATCATTTGACTGATTTATTAAATTATTTAGGAGAGTAGCCACTCTCCTTTTTTTTGTTTAAAATAAAGAAACATGTTTAGAATGTAAAATTTTGGGCAATAATGCTTTCGAATCAATAAATAAATTAATACATGAATCAGCCAATAAATTAGTACATGAATCCATAAATGGCTCAATAAATAATTCAGTATATGAATTAATAAATGGCTCAATAAATGGTTCAGTACATGAATTAATAAATAGCTCAATAAATTATTTAGTACATGAAAGTACCTAAAATTTGAAAGGAAATTAGATAATAATGAAATCATATAAGAAAGCATCTAAATATATAACAGCAACACTAGCATTGGCCGAAGTTTGTTTTTGGATTAATAAATCTAAAGTGCTAGCTAAGAAACATTCGGATGTAACAGCAAATGAATTTAATGAATTTTATGATTTTGAAGACCTTTATAATTTTAATTATATAGATGATGATGACATGGATGAAAATACAATGCACAAAAATGAAATGAATGAAAATGACATAGATGAATTTTTATATGACTTTGATGATATAGAAAATCTAGAGGACTTATCCAAATTAGATAGAGAGCTAGAAGAAGAAATGAAAAATATAAATGATATGTATTTAAACGAAGGAGAACAGAGTAGTTTTGCAGATAAAATACCGGATAGTATAAAAGCAATCCCGAGTGAAATAACAATAAAATTAAAGAGGACACTAGCAACGATAGCAAATTCTAAACTAGCAACAGATAAAGAAGCATTGAAAAAAATAGCAACTGTATCAATCCCTTTAGTCCTATTTTTAACCGCTAGTGCTAAGTTAGCATCGCAAGTCAAAAAGAATTAAAGTTAACCTCTCAGTCACTGCGTGACAGGGGCTGTCGCATTAACAATTCCAAATATTAAATTCTGAATAACAGAAATACGATGTAAACTTGCAAAATTTGCAATTTACTTGAAAGCAACAAAAACTTGTATGCACGCTTTCTCCCTCCGTCAGCTTACGCTGACACCTCCCCCACAATTTTGTTTTCTATGGGAAGTGTCGCCGAGAGTTATTATTAGATGACGGAATCAGAAGATGATCCTTCGTTTTTGAAGTTAATGCGACAGCCCCGTACCGCTTCCCCGCAATGTTGTGAAGACGGAGGAAGCACCGCTTCCCCGCAATTTTGTGACTAAGATTCTTAAGTTCCCGCCTATGCCCCTGGAAGGGGAACATTTTGCGTAGTCATCACCTATTTTATTACTAAATTTATTGAGTCGGTAACATATCCGGATTTATCTTTAACCACGATATTAACTCGACCTGGCTGATGAGCAGTAACTAAGCCGTTGCTATCCACTGTTGCTATACCTTTCTTGGAGGATTTCCAGGATATATCACCTGAACTTAGATTAGTTAAAGTAACATATCCAGATAAATCTAATTTGCTACCAACGGCCAAAGAACTTTCTTTAGCATAAGAATTAAATCTCACATCCTTTTGCTCTCTTTGTTCTCCCACTGTAATATTGGCTGAAGTTATAACGAATAGATCGCTAACGCTTCTCGCTGTTATTGTGGCCTCTCCATCGGAGATCGCTGTTACAAGGCCGGTTTCATCCACTGTCGCTACGTAAGCGTTCGAGGTATAGTAATTTACGTCTTCTAATAGATTAACCGGATTAGTTCTAACATCTAATTGTGCCGTACTTCCGACCGCCATATTTATTTGATCGTTAATTATATCGATGGTTGTCATTGGAACATGGTTAAACATAGTTTCGTACATTGTATCGTATAAATATCTAGACGCTTCTACTAATTTTTCATACGGCTGATCGGTCACGTTTACGAACCCTGTACTAGTATTCTCCCCATCCCAAGAACGGCCCAATATAGGCTTATCATAATATTGGAACCAATGCACGCCGACAAAATCGCCACTCTTCAATGCCGATTCTACATATTTTATATAGGATTTAGCCCGGTCTTCTTGAGTCTGAACTGTTGTGCCGTTCATCCCAAATACTCCAGCATCTTGGGATGAAAAATTAAATTCGCCAATCATCATCGGCATATCATATTCTTCCGTCTTAAAATTCTCTCTGATAACATCCGGATTATAATTGTTAAAACTTAATATATCCACGTACTTTGCTGCAGCTTTAACGACTTCGATCGGCGTTCCGAACTCTGTGTTCCTAGAACCTAAATACATCGTCCCTGGTAATAGTTCATCTATAATTGCGTCTATAGTTTCATAATATTTATCTGCCAATAGGCCTACAACCATAGATGCGTCCTCTGTAGCTATTTTGCCAGTATACGGTTTTTCTAATGCTTCGAATGAACTTAAATTGGAACTCCAAGTAGCATTCAATTTATCAATTGTTCCGTACTTTTCTTTTAACACTTCTAGAAAATGTCTCTTGGCATAACTTTTTGTTGCTGAAGCGTCATCGTCAAATATCGCCTTAACTAAAGGATTATTTGACATATTATTACCCCATTTGTACTCGTTATCTACGTATAGCCCAAAGCAGTAAGGATCTTCATCTATCCCATATTTCACAGCCTGATCTATAATGGATTTTCTGGCTGACTTCGCAAATTCTGGATCGAAAGCATCTGGTACTGAATCGTACAATCTAACATGGCTACCGTTAGCGCTATTTGTAGTCCAAGTGAAGGCGGTGTACGGTGTTTTGTGCTTTGCCCCTTTGCCGAAAAATAAATCCGGTTCTGCCCATGCTCCTATGGATGTTATTCCCCAGGCCTCAAATCGTCTGATAGCATCGTCCGCCCAGGCCTGTAACCAATTATCTCCGAATTTTAATTCTAAATTAGCACCATAATGATTGAACCCAACTCCACTTTTTACGCCCGCTGGTGGTTGCAAAGTATTACTTCCTATTTTAGAAAAATGTTTGCTAGCTGATTGCTCCGGTAAATCATACATATAATCTCGACCAGTTACCCATGTATCCATCCCATTTTTTCGTACTATCCCAAACCCTGTAGAAAAAAACGGATATCCATCAGGATCTATCAACGTCCAAATATCTCCTATTTTTGTAGTGTAAAAATGTCCCGTAGCTTCTTGTCTCAAATCTTCATTCTTATATCCGCCATATTGTGATCGATCCGTACGAGCTTGGCTTTCGGCTATCCAAATATCGTTCTGTATTCGCTCAGCTTCGGCGACGGCCAAAAGTTCTGCTTCCGAATAAATTTTGTTGTCCCACTCTGCTTTTGTATATTGCCCAAATTGGTCCACTATATCTGCATAAGTTATAGACGGATTAAGTATCGGATTTTTTACCACCCTGAAATTATCAAATATGTAATACCCTACCCCATCTAATGAATATCTTAACGAAATCGATGAAATCGTTGCCGGATTAAAATTAGCTCCACCCCATCCTTTAGCAATAACAATTCCGTCGGTCCCAATTGGTGACGGCAAAGTGTCCGCTCCAATGTTGTACTGATCTTCGTCTAACACACAATAAACTGTTCGTGTCGCCTTCGCTGGTACATAATTTTGATACGATATACTACCCCCTTGGTATTTAAACGATGTTACCAACCTCCCAGACACATCACTCGGATTCGTTACATCATATGCCAATACCATTCGATCATCACTAAAATCCCATATCGTCCCGTCAGCTCTAGCAATCGTTATGTTGGATGAACTCCCTTCTTCGTATCTTACCTTTAATGATGTCTTTCCCTCTGTTGCGTATTCATTCGAAAATTCGTACTGTACATTGCCCCAAGCTCCACTGCTAGTTGTAATTTTAAGTTCCGGCTCTCCTTCTTCAAACGAAATTAGCTGAAACGAATGTGATTCTAACTCTGAGTCTGTGGCATCCGGCTTTAGCTCTACTGCATTGATCGATACCGCCATCCCTAACATTGTCATAGCTATTCCAAATTTTTTAAAATGTTTTTTCATAATTCTCCATGCTCCTCCTTTTATATGTAACAAACAATAATCTAACATATTTCCATTATAACAAATATTTATTTAAATGACAATCTATTATGTATATTTTTAACCTCTCAGTCAGCTAATTTTATCCTATATAATGAAGATACTCATAACAAAAAGGTTTCAGCTTCTCGGTCAGTTGACATTAGGTATCCGACCCCTAACCTCTCAGTCAGCTTCGCTGATAACTTCTTTTACTCTATCCGTCCGCTTCGCGTCCACCTTCCGGGGGACGGAAGGCTAAGGTCAAGTGCTAAGGTCAAGTGCTAAAGTCAAGTACAAAGTGCAGGGCGACAACTCCATAAGAACCCCTTAGTTAGCCTATATAATGAAGATACTCATAACAAAAAGGCTTAGGTATCCACTAAGTATCCGACCCCAACTTCTCAGTTAGCTAACTTTTGTTCATCCTAGGTGACGAATAGAATTGAACGTTGAGAATTAAGGTGGCGAATAGAGCTAGGCGTTGATAACTAAGGGATAGCGTGCACTTGACCTTGAACTATAAATAAAAAATAAAACGAAGTAAACACAACTTGTAGAACCCCTCAGTCAGCTACGCTGACAGCTCCCCTGGAAGGGGAGCAGGACCACTTCCCTTGAAACTAGTGGAAAGGGGGCACCGTAGCGAAAAAACTGAGAGTTTCTTATGGTGTTGTTGCTCCGCAATTTTTCTGCACATACTTTGGTTTTTAAAGGAGCGAATGATTTATTCCATAATTTACATTTGCATTTTAAAAATGTATATGCTATAATATCAATGTAGATGGACTTATACTTATTTTTACATAAAAATCTACCCGCCCAAAAATATGAGCGGGTGGTTTGGTAGTTTCCACCTCTAACTCCCTCCGTCAGCTACGCTACCACCTCCCTCGAAGAAGGAGGCCATTGTAGAGTGGAGGCGCTATGGATGAAAAAATATATTATGTTTTGTTTTTTGCATTTTATACTTTTTCAGTATTAGCGCTATTAGGTTTAATAGCGTTAATATTGTCGATAGTTTTACTATAAATTAAATTCAAACAATAAAATAAATGCGATGTATCTTAAAAAACTTGGTATTTTAAAATACTTAAGGATTATCATAACTTGACATTTTTAGCTTAAAACAATCCTCAACGAGGGGTCTGTACGATCCCCTAATCAAAAAACACAACAGATGATACCTGCCCTTAACCTAACTTAGGGGTTGATTAGGTATTGTCTGTTACATACTGCAGCACCTCTTATTTATATTATAACCAAAAAACAAAAGATATAAACATTTTTGGAAAATTTTAAATAAAAGTGCTGCTTTTTTATGCTCTTTCGATAGAGAACCCTTTAGTTGATACCCCCCAACCTCTCAATCAACAAAGCGTCTAAAAATAGCCGGCAAACTTATATCAAAATCTAATTTAATCTTTATTAACTGTTGCGGATGTGGTGCAGATTCCACGGCCTGGCCATGTTCATCAGTCATAGAATCAATAACGAAAGATTTAAAAGGTTCATTTGGTAACAAAATTTCTAAAGTATCGCCAACAGAAAATTTTCTACGTTGTTCTATCGTAGCTATTTTGGATTCTTTATCGAAGTCCACCAACACACCACTAAATTCATAATTTCTAACATAAGAGTTATGAGAATATGTTTGGTCATCTTCATTAGTTTTGTGATGGTAAAATCCTGTAGTAAATTCCCTATGACTAGCTTTACCAACTTCTTCTAAAAAATAACCCTTCTTCTCTTCATACTCATCCGGCGAACGCAAATAAGTATCGATAGCGTCTCGATAGGCCTTTGTTACGGTAGCTACATATAACGGCGTTTTCATGCGGCCTTCTATTTTAAAACTTTGTACGCCAGCATCAATAAGTTCCGGTAAATATTCTATCATACATAAATCTCGTGAATTATAAATATATGTTCCTCGCTCATCTTCGACTACAGGCATATATTGATTGGGACGTTTTTCTTCCACTACAGCGTAATTCCACCTGCACGGTTGAGCACACTCGCCATGGTTAGCGTCTCTCTTTGTTAAATAATGACTCAACAAACATCGTCCCGAATACGCCATACACATTGCTCCATGAACAAACGCTTCTATCGGTATATCATTTGGTATATTATCGTAAATCTCTCTTATCTCCGAAAATGATAATTCTCTAGCCACAACTATTCTTTTAGCACCTTGCTCTATCCAAAAATTTGCACTATTATAATTTGTATTATTCGCCTGTGTCGATATGTGTATCTCTAAATCCGGTACCACTTTTTTTGCTACACTAAATACTCCCGGATCAGCCACTATTAATCCGTCAGCTCCAGCTTTATATATAAATCTTAAAAAATCTTCTAGACCCTCAAAATCTTTGTTATGCGCAAATATATTCGCCGTTACATAAACTTTTACCCCTTTTCCATGGGCATACCTTATCGCTTCGATTAACTCTTCATTCGTAAAATTTTTCGCTTTGGCCCGTAACCCATAAGATCCGCCTCCTAAATATATAGCGTCCGCTCCGTATTCTACAGCAACTATTAATGTTTCTATCGACCCCACCGGGGCTAGTAACTCTATCATTTTTTCCTCCATCTTTTTGCTTCTTTACCTTACTCTATATCTATTATGTTCGTCCTTAATTGGCTATCATGCATTATCGCTCATAAAAATTCTTTCAATCTACGCTGAATTTTCCTACTTCTTATAGCTTACCGATAGCCCATCTCCTATAGGTATTATGCTCGTCTTTAATTGGCTATCATGCGTTATCGCCCATAAAAATTCTTTCAATCTACGCTGTATTGTTCGGTTCTTTCGACCTATATTATATCTCGATTTAGCTACTATTCCTTCATGCAATACATTATCCGTTATCAAAATTCCGCCAGACCTTAACACTCTTTTGCAATCTTTTAATAAGTTTATATACTGCCCTTTAGCACAATCCATAAACACTACATCATATTTTTGCTCTTCTAATTTCCCCAAAATTTCTAACGCATCACCGTTTAAAATCCGGATTCGGTCTTCTAAGCATTCTTTTTTTATATTTGCTGTTGCTAGTTCTACTAAATGGTCTTCTCTCTCGATCGTTTCTATTCTTGCTCCCGATACTTTCGCCATATGAATGGCCGAATAACCAACATTTGTACCTATCTCTAATATCTTTTTCGGATTATTCATCGCCAATAAAACCGTAATCAGCTCCACCACTTCCGGCTTAATTATTGGATAATAAGCATTTCCTAACCTTATCTCTTTTTCAATTTCTAGCATCACACCGCTTTTCGGCAACGTTAACGCCCTAATATATTGTGTCACATAATCATGAGTTATTTCAATTTCATTATACATATAGGATAATAAGCCTTTCCTAAAACTATTTCTTTTTCGTTTTCTACCATCATACCACTTTTCCGCAAAGTCAATGCCCTAATATATTGTGTCTCATCATCATGAATTATTTCAATTTTCTTATACATTGATAATCTCTACGCTCTCTAAACTACTTAGGATCATTTCTTCTAAGTTGGTTAATTTGGATTCCGACTTTTCTATATATTCTAACTTCGGCTTAGTCTCTGGATGATCCGGTACAAAAATAGTACAGCAATCTTCATAAGGTAGGATAGATGTTTCAAAGGTGTCGATCTTTTCAGCAATTTTAATTATCTCGTACTTGTCAAATCCTATCAACGGTCTGAATACCGGCCTGTTTGCTGCAGCATCCGTAACTACGAGACTGTGCATGGTTTGGCTCGCCACTTGCCCTATACTCTCGCCCGTTATTAAGGCTTGAGAACCATTTTTGTCTGCGATCCTTTGCGCTATCTCCATCATTATTCGTCTCATTATTATTGTCAGCTGATTGATCGGACACTGCTTCTGTATCGTTGTTTGGATCTCCGTAAAGTTTACAACATGAACTTTAATCCCTCCCGTATATATCGCTAACTTTCTAGCCAACTCCACAACTTTATCTTTTGCTCTCTCCGAAGTATACGGCGGACTATGAAAATACACTGCGTCAATTTCTACTCCCCTTTTCGCTATCATCCATCCTGCTACGGGACTATCTATACCACCGGATAATAATAGAGTTGCTTTGCCATTCGTTCCGTATGGCATTCCTCCAGCCCCAGGTAAAGTCTTAGAATATACATATACTCCATTTCGAATCTCAACCATTAGCAATACTTCTGGCTTTCTCACATTAACCGTAAGATTTTCCCCAAGCTCCTCTAATAAAAATTCTCCTATCGCTGCACTAACTTCCATGGATTTCATCGGGAATCGCTTATCCGCTCTTTTAGTTTCTACCTTAAAAGTAAAAGACCCTCTTTCATCACACAACTCTTTCATATGATATAACGCTAGCTCTTTTATCGACTCCAAACTTATCTCTTCTTTTCGAATACCATAGGATACTCCTATAATCCCAAAGGTTCGTTGTAGCTTTTCTGCAACCGTCTCCACATCAATCTCGTTATCATCCGAAGGAATCGCTACTAATCTGCCCTGCTCTTTTTGAACCTTAAATTCTCCGAGAGATTTTAAATTTTTCCGTACTGTCTCTAAGAGCCTGTTCTCAAATACATATCTGTTCTTTCCTTTAATGGCTAACTCACCATACTTTATCAAAAATACATTTTTCATATTATTTCATACATCCTAACTTAATTTTTAATCTGTTGCAAGCGATTTTTAATCCGTGTCAAGTAATTTTTCATCCATTGCAAGTTATTTTTAATTTTCTTATTTCATATATCCTAACTTAATTTTTAATCTGTTGCAAGCGATTTTTAATTTATCTTTATAATATCATACAAAAGAAAGTAATGCAAGGTGTTGGGCAATTCCTCCCTACGCTTACAGTCGAGATTTTCCTTGCTTAAGCTTGGTGATTTTTAATACATTGCAAATAAATGTATATTTTTTGTAAAAAATATCTTTAAGTTTTTGAATTGATGTCACTATATTGACAAATATATACAGTTACATTATAATAACTATATAAATTAGTTTTACGTATAACCATTTTAACCAAAAATAGGAGTGTGATTTTATGAAATTTAACGAAGCTACTAGAGTACAAATACCAACCATTGTTCATTTGACAAGATTAGGATATAAATATTATGAAAAACCTTTTGATAAAATCAACTATGACCAAGATACAAATATTTTGTTAGATATATTTAAGACTCAACTTAAGCTTCTAAATCCTGAATCTGATAGCGCTTTTAACCACTTAATTCAAGATATAAAACAAGAACTTGATTATGATGACCTAGGAAGAAGTTTTTACAAACGTCTTGTAAGCAATAATTCAATTAAGTTAATTGATTTTGATAATCCAGAAAATAATGTATTTCATTGTATAGCTGAATTTACTTGCAAACGTGACCAAGACCAATTTAGACCTGATATAACATTATTTATAAATGGGTTACCTCTTGTTTTAATTGAAGTAAAAAAGCCAAATAATAACGGCGGTATTATTGCCGAAAGTGAACGTATGAATAAACAAAGATTGCCAAATAAGAAATTTCGTAGATTTATAAATATGACTCAGTTTTTGATTTTTTCAAATAATATGGAATACGATACTTTAGGAGGTATAGTCCCTATTGAAGGTGCTTTTTACAGTACCATTGCAAGAAATTACGCCACTTTTAACTGTTTTAGAGAAGAAAACACATCAGATAGTGTAATAGCTCCGTTTATTCAAAATTATCCGTATAATGACATTGATAATTCAGTCGAAACTCAAATTTTAAAAGATTTTAATAGTCTAGATATTTGTAATTCCGATGAATATATTAGCAATAAAGATATAAATACACCTACAAATAGGATTATTACTTCTATGTGTTCTCCAGCAAGAATTTTGTTTATATTAAAATATGGCTTAACTTATGTTACTCAGCGAAAAGAGGATGCAAATGGAAAATTTATAGAATTAGACGAAAAACATATAATGCGTTATCAACAACTATTCGCAAGCCTTGCAGTTAAAAACAAACTAAAAGATGGTATTAAATCAGGAGTTATATGGCATACGCAAGGTAGTGGAAAAACTGCATTAACCTTTTATTTGACTAAAATTCTTACAGATTATTTTGCTCAAAAAGAAGTGATAACAAAGTTTTATTTTGTAGTTGATAGATTAGACCTTTTAACACAAGCGAGTATGGAATTTGAGGCCCGAGGGCTTGCAGTAAAAACCGCAAACTCACGAAAAGAATTAATGAAACAATTTAGAGAAACAAATTCCCAAACAGGTATTTGTGGTAAAGCTGAAATTACAGTTATAAACATTCAAAGATTTGCTGAAGACATTAATAAAATTGAACTATATAATTATGCAACACATTTACAACGCATTTTCATAATTGATGAGGCACACAGGAGCTATAATCCTAAAGGTTGTTTCCTCTCAAATTTATTTGAAGCTGACAAAAATTCTATAAAACTAGCCTTAACTGGTACCCCTTTACTATCACAAGATAGAGCATCGTGGAAAGTTTTCGGAGATTATATTCATACTTATTACTATGATAAATCCATCCAAGATGGTTATACCTTAAAAATTATTCGTGAAGACATTGAAACTTCATATAAAGAAAGGCTTTCTGAAATTTATGACCAGTTAGAAGTTTTGATTGAAAAGAAAGATATTAAGAAAAATCAAATTGTAGAACATGATAACTATGTTAAAGAGTTAGTTAAATACATAATAGCTGATTTCAACCAATTTAGGCTCATTCATGGGGATAATACTCTTGGAGGTATGGTTATATGTGAAACAAGTAATCAAGCTAAAAATATGTACAAATTTTTTGAGGAGATGCAATCTGAAAATCACTCTCTTAATGTAGGTTTAATCTTACACGATAGTAACGATAAAGACACTAGAAAGTTGATAGTGAACGATTTTAAAGAAAATATGACAATTGATATTCTTATAGTATATAACATGTTGTTGACAGGATTTGATGCTAAAAGGTTAAAAAGATTATATTTTGGCAGAAAATTAAAAGACCATAATTTATTGCAGGCTTTAACACGGGTAAATCGTCCATACAAACAAAATAGATATGGATATGTTATTGATTTTGCTGATATTAAGCAAAATTTTGATGATACAAATAAAGCTTATTTGGAGGAATTAAATAGATTTAATGACCCTAACCAACTAGAAAATGCTGAACGAAATACATTTGCCGACGTTCTTGAAGATAAAGATATGTTAATTGCTCAAATGCACGAGGCAAAGCAAATTTTGTTTAATTATTCAACTGATAACCTCGAAAAATTTAGCTTAGAAATTTCTAACATAGAGAATAAGTCTGAACTTCTTGAGTTAAAGAAAGTACTTATCATAGCTAAAGATTGTTGCAATATAGTAAGAAATTTTGGAGACGATGATTTAAAAGATATTTTTAAAAATCTTGAAATTACCAAACTACCTAATATGATTTTCGAAATTCAAAACCGGATTGATATTATTAATCAAAAGGAACTATTTGTTAAAGATAATGCAAGCTCCATTTTAATTAATGATGCAATGCAAAATATTACCTTTAATTTTACTAAAATTGGGGAAGAAGAATTGCAAATGGTAGATGGTGGGTCTGACTTAAAAAATAAATGGACAAAAACTACTAGAGGTTTTGCATCTAATGTTGACCCCGACGATCCAGAATTTATATCACTGCAAAAAGCTTTTGTCCTAAAATTTAAGCAATACAATTTTACCCCTGATAGCGTTCAAATACTCGATGAGTATTCAAATGGATTAGATGAATTTTTAACAAGGCTTTCTAAACTTGATATGCGAAATAATGCTTTGCTGAAAAAATATGATGGTGATATTAAATTTGTGCGTATTCATAAACGAATCCATGAAAAAAATGTTTCAAATATATATGATAGTGGCAATACTATTAAATATGATAGTGACAATACGATTATATCAAAGTATGAAGATCATATTGTAGCAGTGCTTAGTCATATAAAACATGGCTTAGACCAACAAATTGGTAATAAGTCCGATATATTAAATAACGATGCGTTTTTTGAAAAAACTATTATGAAACAAATAAGTCAAGCTTTTAGAAAACTAGACGTAAAAAGCAACAGAGATAATAAAATTTTTCTAAAGACTTTAATTTCAAAACAGTATTTAGAACAAAGTAAAACAGATTAGAGGAGAAAATTTATGTCAATTAAAGAACATACAATAGCCTTAATAGATAACTTAAAAGCAACCTGTTCCGCTTATGGAATGGGTAATGATGGAAATGAATATAAAATTATTACACAAGTATTTTTGTATAAATTTCTAAATGATAAATTTGGCTATGAGATAAAAAAACTAAGTAACGAATTAAAAACAGCTAAACAATGGGAGCTTGTTTATTCGGAAATGTCTGAAGAGGATAGGTTAGATTTGTTAGATGAACTTGATCCAAATGTGCCTAGATTAAATCCAGAAGACTTAATATCTTACTTGTGGAATAATCAAACTAAAGAAAATTTTGATAAAATTTTTGATGATACAATGATAAATATAGCTGATCAAAATATTGATATTTTCTTTACACTTTCAAGTAATAAGACCAAGATTAAATTATTTGAAAGGCTGACTCCTCTTGTAACTGATGAGGGGAAACGCTCAGATTTTGCTAGGGCTTTAGTTGATAAACTTGTGAAATTTTCGTTTGACGAGGCTTTTAAAGAACATTATGATTTTTTTGCTCATATATTTGAATATTTGCTTAAAGATTATAATACAGCTGGAGGCGGCAAATATGCGGAATACTATACCCCAAATTCTATAGCGACCATTATGGCTAAGCTTTTAGTTGGAAATGATACAAATCTTAGAAATATTGAGTGCTACGATCCATCAGCAGGAACAGGGACTCTACTAATGGCGCTTAGCCATAAAATAGGCGTAGACAAATGTACAATATTTGCTCAAGATATTTCCCAAAAAAGTAATAAAATGCTAAAATTAAATCTTATTTTAAATGGGTTGGTGTCTTCTCTTGACCACGCAGTTCAAGGTGACACTTTGCTTAACCCTTTTCACAAGAGTAATGATGGACAACTTAGACAATTTGATTTTGTAGTTTCTAATCCACCATTTAAAATGGATTTTTCCGATACACAGAAACAACTTTCAGCAATGCCTACTAGATTTTGGGCTGGTGTCCCAAATGTACCTAATAAAAAAAAGGAAAGCATGGCAATTTATACTTTGTTTATTCAACATGTCATCAATTCATTAAAACCTAACGGAAAAGGGGCAATTGTTGTTCCGACGGGGTTTATTACTGCTAAAAGTGGAATTGAAAATAAAGTACTCAAGCATATAGTAGACAATAAAATTGTATATGGCTGTGTTTCGATGCCTCCAAATGTGTTTGCTAATACAGGAACTAATGTTTCAGTACTTTTCTTTGATAATTCTAAAAAATCAGAGCAAGTTGTATTGGTTGATGCCTCAAAAATGGGTGAAGAATATCAAGACGGAAATAATAAAAAGCGTCGTCTTCTTGAAAATGAAATTGATACGATAGTTAAAACTTTCCTTAACAAAAAGCCTATAGAGGAACTTTCAGTCGTTGTAACTTATGATAAAATTAAGGAAAAGAAATATTCACTTAATGCAGGACAATATTTTGATATAAAAATTGATTATGTGGATATTACAGAAGATGAATTTAATGAGAAAATGAAAGGTTATCAAGATAATTTGGCTAATTTATTTGCTGAGGGTAATAAATTTCAACAGGAGATTATGGAACAGTTGGGGAGGGTGAAGTATGAGTAAATTTAGTAAATATAAATTTAATGAACTATATGATATGAGTTCTGGAATATCTACATCTAAAGCTCAAGCAGGGCATGGATATCCATTTATTTCATTTAGTACAGTTTTTAATAATATATTCTTACCTTTGGTTATAGATGATTTAATGGATACTTCAGAAAAACAACGTTTAACTTATTCTATAAAAAAAGATGACATCTTAATTACTCGTACTAGTGAAACAATAGATGAATTGGCTATGAGTAGTGTTGCACTTCAAGATTATCATAATACAACATATAGTGGTTTTACTAAACGCCTTAGACCTAAAACTAATACAATGCAATTAGTATACTCTAAATATTTAGCATTTTATTTAAGAAGTTGCTTATTTAGAAAGGCTGTTAATAATAATGCTTTTATGACTTTACGTGCAAGTTTTAACGAAGATATTTTTTCATTTTTAGAATTAACCTTACCTGAATATAGTCAACAGATAAAAATAGGCGATTTATTATTTGTTATTGAGCAGAAAATCCAAAATAACAAAAAAATCATTTCACAATTGGAAGATATGGTAAAAACCATATATGACTATTGGTTTACTCAATTTGACTTCCCAGACGAAAACGGCAAACCTTATAAATCAAGTGGTGGGAAGATGGTGTATAATGAAGACTTGAAAAGAAAAATACCTGTTGGGTGGGAGGTAGGTAATTTTAAAAATTATATTTTAGATATAAAAAATGGGGATTGGGGTAAAGACAATAATATAGGTAATTATACAAATGAGGTTATATGCATTCGTGGTGCAGATTTTTATACGATTAAAGGAAAAAATCAAACTATTCCTCCAACCAGATTTATTAATAAAAATAGTAGCCATAAACTTTTAAAAACTGGTGATATATTAGTTGAAATTTCAGGGGGTAGTCCAACTCAATCAACGGGACGAATATGTTATATAAATGATATAACATTAAAAAGATTTAACAAAAATATTATTACTTCTAACTTTTGTCGAGGATTAACACTAAAAAATTTAAGTTATTTATATTGGTTTTATTTATGCTGGGATAATATATATAATGCAAATATATTGTTTGGGTATGAGAGTAAAACAACTGGAATAAAAAATTTAATGTTTGATATATTTGCTGAAACTTATAAAATTATTAATCCAGCTGAAAATATTATTAATGACTTTTATCAAATAGTTAGTCCTATGTTTGATAATATTCAAAGAATTAATATAGAAAATCAAGAGCTAACCTCTCTCCGTGACTGGCTACTTCCTATGCTTATGAACGGACAGGCTAGAGTGGAATAAAAGGAGAAAACGATATGGACGAAAATAATCCAGATTTACTATTGGCATTATTAATTGTAATGGCATTTACAATAGTAGAAAATCTTGAAAATGATATTTTATATAATGAATTTTATGAAGACATAATTTCACATAAACAATCATTAGAAATAATGGATTTAGATTTATTTCCAAATTTTAACAAATTAGCAAATAAATTTAATGAATTGAAAGAAAAGCTCAAAAAAGAAGTGGAAAATTATACAATCATTCTTCCTCATAAATACAAAGTATTTAGGACAAGGCAACTTGATAATAAAATAATGGATAGTGTATTTAAAAATACAGGAATAGATACATTTTTATTTAATACATCAGAAAACGGACTGGACTATATATTCCCATTGTTACAAAATGCTCAAAAGTATTTTGATAAAACTAGTCCTGTATTTAATGATTTAAAAGAACGTATAGATGTATTTAAAGATGTTCCTTTTCAAGGATTTGATGCTAAAGGGTCTACTGCTCCACCAAGTGAATTTGCCACTTCTCAAAGATTAAGCCCCAAACAAACAAGTTATTTATATGTAGCTCAAAATATAGAAACTGCTATATCTGAAATCCGTCCTACTATTGGAGAATTAGTTAGTGTCGCTGAGGGGATTACTACTAAATCATTGAAAATATTAGATTTATCAAATATTGAATTTAATAAAGATAAACGTACATTGTGTGATGTTATCGCATTTAAATTGCAAGTACCAAAATACAATAAAGATAGTGATGAAAGATATTTTCCAACTCAAGTTATTTCTCAATATGTACATCAAGAATTAAATTTTGATGGAATTAAATATCGAAGTTCTTTAAATAAATCAGGAATAAATTTTGTGATATTTAATCCTGATAATGTTGAGTTTATAAATTCCAAAATATATGCTCTTCATAATATTCATATTGAAGTAAAGCAATTAGCTGATATTCTCAACGAAAATATAAACTAATTTGAAAAGGATTTTATATTTTTAGTCTTCCTAACTTAATTTTTAATCTATTGCAAGCAACTTGGTTTGCTCTTGGAGTATTTTCAACACAAAATCCAAATCCTCTTTTGTAGTATCGATACCGAAAGAAAAGCGTATAACATCTTCATTTATTCTTATAGTTGTTAAGTTTAATCTGTTGCAAGCAACTTGGTTTACTCTTGAAGTATTTTCAATACAGAATCCAAATTCTCTTTTGTAATATCGATGCTGAAAGGGAATCGGATAGCACCTTTATTTAATCTTATAGTTGTTAACTTTAATCTGTCGCAAGCAACTTGGTTTGCTCCTGAAGTATTTTCAATACAAAATCCAATTCCTCTTTGGTAGTATCAATACCGAAAGAAAAGCGAATAGCACCTTCAGTTACTCCTATCGCTGTTAACGTGGTCTCTTTCTTTACAACTGAATTAGAGGAACACGCCGATCCGGAGGATACAAAAATCCCCCATGCTTCCAATGCATGCAACAATACTTCGGATCTTATTCCCTTAAACGTTACATTTAATATATGGAATGCTCCATTGGCCAAATCTCCGTTGATAGAAGCGTTTTCTATCGTGGCTAAAATTTGGTTTGCAAAATAATTTTTATTATCTATCATAGATTGTTGACAATTTTTATATTCTTTAAACATTATTTCGGCCGCCGTCTTCATGGCCCCTATACCAGCCACATTTTCGGTGCCAGATCGCAAATTTTTCTGCTGGCCCCCTCCAAATATTATGTTTTTTAGCCTAACATTTTCGCCTTTATATAGAAATCCAACCCCCTTTGGTGCATAAAACTTATGCGCGGATACACTTATCAAATCTATCTTCCCTTGCTTGGCCGAAATCGGATACTTTGTAAAGCCCTGAACTGCATCCACATGAAAAAATGTTTCCGGGTTTTTATCTTTTATTATGTTTCCGATCTTTACTAAATCCTGTATTGTTCCTATCTCATTATTTACATGCATTATGCTTACCAATATCGTCCGGTCATCTATCGTTTGTTTCAGCTCATCTAAATTTATATATCCTTTTTTATCTACTTTTAATGTGTATATCTCAAAACCGTTTTCCGATAAATATTTCATACTTTCTTTTACCGAACTGTGTTCTATGTTCGTTGTTATTATCTTGTTTCCATATCTTTTATAGGCCGCCGCTACTCCCAGTATAGCTAAGTTATTGCTCTCGGTTCCTCCAGATGTAAATATTATCTCTCCTTTTTTAGATCCGGACACCTTCGTCTTTAAAAATTCTGCCGCATCCTTTATTATCTTTTCCGCATCTATTCCTTTCTGATGTAGCGAAGACGGATTTCCGTATACCTCTTCTAATACATACACCATTCGTTCTATCACTTCTTGTCTTGGCCTTGTCGTTGCTGCGTTATCTAAATATATTTCCATATTTTTTATTCCTTTTATATTATATTTTTAAATAAAATATCTCACCCTTAACAAAGCAGTGAGATCCAAATCTTAATTGTTAGATTCTATGATTTCATATAACTCTACATCATGATTTCTAAACCTCGCCCTACTTTTTTCCCCTTTTATACGGATAGAATTTGTTGGGCAATTATGCGTACATGCAAAACAATTTATGCAGTTATTTCCCAATGCTATTTTTACATTCTTATTTTTTCGTGTTATATTATTGACCGGACAAACTTTAATGCATATACCACATTTTTTACAATTATTTTCTACAATCATAAAGTTTTTTATACCTGCGCCAGATCTATTAAACATTAATGAATCTTTGGTAGATGGTGTAGCGTTTGCTTTAACCATTTTCTTGGTTATTAGTTTGGATACCGGATTGCCTTCTTTAATTTTATTTTTAGATTCTTCTATATCCGCTTTAATTAATTCTAACTGTTTCGGAACCTGCTTTTTCGGCTCACCTTGAATTTGTTTATCCATGTCAAACCCAGGGATCCAATTGTCCACCATCTTTATAGTATTGATATAATTGAATTTTAGGCCTGCCTTCTCGCCGATTTCTACCAAGTTAGTAGCGGCTGAACCGGAGTATATTCCGTAGGTCATGATAGCAAACAAATAATTGCATTCTAAAGTAACTTTTTCCAAAAATTCTTTTATATATTTTGGCACAGATATGCTGTGGATCGGAAATACAAGGCCTATTTTGTCATCCTTAAATTCAAAGGTCTCATTTTTAATCATCTGAGGTATTGAGTATAATTGACCGCCTACCGATTTTGCAATATGTAAGCTATTACCTGTTGCTGTAAAATATAATATCGTCATTCTTGATTCATCGTCCTTTCTTTATTTATAATGAGTACATGGAATATTTTAATACAACTTTACTATGTTGTCAACTAGGAACCTTATTTATCCAAAAATTTAATCTCTCAGTCAGCTACGTTAACAGCTGAAGGTCAAGGGCGCAGTTTCGCTACGACGCTCTCCCTTAGTTATCAACGCCTAGTTCCATCCGCCACCTTAATTCTCAACGTACAATTCTATTCGTCACTTTCGTTCTTAACCACTCTATTCAGCAGATTCGTGGCTACTCCATTCAGCTAAGGTAAAGTGCACGATTGCACTGCAACTTTCTTAAGTTCCCGGCCATACCCCTGAAAGGCATACATGGGAACTTAAGAAGTCACAAAATGATGGAGAGAGAGAAGTGTAAAATAACAATTCAGATTAGTAACTAAAATTTGTAGGCGCGCTTTCTCCCTCCGTCAGCTAACGCTGACACCTCCCTCCCGGAGGGAGGCACCACTTCCCCCACAATG
>LNZM01000158.1 GCA_002007295.1 Candidatus Epulonipiscioides saccharophilum
AGATTTATTATTAAATACTTTTGCTACTCTTAAATAATTTCCATGAACATTAATAACATCATCAAACATACTTTCAAGTTTACAATGTTCAACTATAACAGTTCCTGTACAATTTACAAAATGAGTTGCATCTGTATTAATGGAAAATACTCTTGTAGAGTTCTCTGATGGAGAAATATCTACATTTGACACGGTAACATCTTTTGATAACTGAGCTACAACACCCATAGTACCTGCTTGTTTAATTCTAATATTTTCAATATTTATAGTATCACAACAGTCTATTGTAATGGCTGGTACAAGTCGCATTTCATGCTTAATTGTAAGAATATTCCCTACTACCGGTACTTTTCTAAATCTATGAAATATTTTTACAATACCATTTTCAATTTCTACTGCTGGAAGCCCCCCTCTTACAGAGTTATCAAATGCATCTGCAACTGGACGATGCTCATCTTTATAAAATTCTAGCATGCCTTTGACATAGCTACTAGTATAATCTTCGCCCACAAATCTTATAGTATTCTGTTTTATTTCATAAGGATATTCGTCCTTATTTATTTTTAATACGGCCTCATTTTTGGAGGCCACCAAAACTTCTCCTTGAGAAGTAAAGGGGCGTTGAAAATCGATTTCGAAATTTTTTATTGTTATATTGCTACAGTTTGAGATATAAAAAGGTAGAATGCGACCGATACCATTTAGCTTAGAACCGTTGCCGTCGATTGTTATATTTTTTTTATTGAATAGAGCGAAGGCCAAACTTTTCACGCCCGAATCGTTGTTAGAAATATAGCAAAGTTCATTTCTAGCGTAAGTTGTTCTTAAATCGTAGTTACCCTTTTCAATGTTAATATAAGTTCCATCGGATACAGAGTCTAGTAATTCATTGATATAGTTTGTGAAATCACCAAGTTTAGAGTTTAAAATCTTTTCTTCGGTTACGTTAATTTTGGCCATAAAAAATCTCCTTTAAATTTTGGATATTATTTAATTATTCGAATTATTTACGAAAAGCTGGAGGTATTTCTTGCATTTGGACTTTACCGGCCACAGTGTCTATTTCAGCTGTTTGGGTGCCGAGTTCTGAAGTAACGGTTAATATTCCGGTGCCGGGCTTATCTTTAATGCTTCGTATAATAACCATACATTTTCCGCTTAAAGTTTTGCAATAAGGCTCGCCGAAAGTTCTTTCGTCAGCTTGGTAACCGCTGTCGGCGGCAATATATTCTATAGGACCAGTTACGGAAAAGTTAAGCTGAATATCACTGCATGGGCAAACGGTACCTTCTTTATCGACAATAGTACATCGAATATAGCAAAGAGCGTCGCCATCGGCAGAGATCACGACTTTTTCTGGTTCGACTAAAACAGTGTACGGCTCTCGAGCTGTTTGCATAGTTGCGGTTATACTCGGATTATCTACGGAGACGGCACGTAGTACGCCTTTTTCATAAGGGATAGCAGACCAAATAAATCTGTGGCTTTTGGTTTCGTCTTTTGAGTCTTTTTTGGCTATGCCTAAAGATTTATCGTTTAAGAATAGTTCTACTTTATCACAAGAGGAGTAAGCGTGAACGTCAACGATGTCGCCGTCTTCCCAATTCCAATGAGGCATTAAATGAATAAATTTTTCGTCGGTCCATTTACTTTTAAAAGAATATACTCGATCCTTTTCCATTCCGGCTGAATCGTAGATACCAAAGTAAGAGCTTCTAGCTGGAAAATGGTTTCTATAAGGGGTAGGTTCGCCAATATAGTCGAAACCAGTCCAAACGAATTCGCCAAAAACAAAAGGATATTGGTCTTGAGCTAAAAATTCTCTTTCGTATGGATAGGCCCAATTTGGAGAACCTAAATCGAAAGATGATTCTTTCAAGTTTGATTTTGGTTTTATAGGATGCTCGATAGAAGCTGTTTTTTCGAAATATCCTCTGGTACTGACAGTAGAACCTGTTTCGCTGCCGTACAAAATTACATTTGGATATTTCATGTGAAGTTGTTCATATAAATGTGGCTTATAATTTACTCCTGCTAAGTCGACTTCGAAAGCAACGCCCGTTCTAAACGCATCTTCTGTCATGCTAAGTCCGGCTGTTGTTGGCCTTGTTGGATCCTCCTGCTTACAAATTCTGTGAAGATATCTAGCTATTTTATAGCCGTCTTCTTCTCTTTGTTCTAGTATTTCATTGCCTATAGACCACATTATTACACTTGGGTGATTTCTGTCTCGCCTTATCATATCTGTTAGATCTTTTTTGGCCCATTTATCGAAGTGTTTACCATATCCATTTTTCACTTTTTTGATTTGCCACTCATCATAAGCTTCGTCCATCACTACTAATCCATATTCATCGCATAAGTCTAACACTTCAGGAGCGGGCGGATTGTGGGCACATCTATATCCGTTAACTCCTAATTGGATTAACTTTTCTATCTGTCTTTCTGCGGCCGATTTGTTGAAAGCGGCACCGAGTGCGCCAAGATCATGATGCATGCAGACACCTTTTATTTTGGTTACTGTTCCATTTATCATAAATCCTTTGTTGCTATCAAATTCTATTGTTCTTATTCCAAATCTAGTTTGATAGCTGTCTACTTCTTTATTATCTATTAATATTCTGGCAGTTATGGTATATAAATAAGAGTTCCAAATTCCCCAATATCGATAGCTATTTAGCTTAAATACTTCGTATACGCTATTAATATAGCAATGTTTTCTACTGGACCCGACTATTTTACCTTCTCGATCCATAATTACAAATTCTATTTCGACGTTCTGTGTTGGGTTAACTAGGTTGGCTTCGACATCTATGAAAGCTTTATTATTTTTTATTTCGGTAGTAACTCTAAGAGGACAGTAAGGAAAGTAGTGATCCGCTTTTTCTATTAGTCTAACTTCTCTGTATATGCCAGCGCCGGTGTACCATCTAGAAGATGTATCTTCGGGCGAGACGGAAACGGCTAAGGTATTTTCCTGACCTCTTTTTACAGAATCGGATACGTCGACACTAAAAGAGGAATAGCCATAAACTCGACCATCGTATTTATGTCCATTTACGTAGACTTTACTATTGCTCATTACGCCATCGAATTCCAAAAATACTTTTTTAGTGTTGGGCTGAACAAAAAACTTTTTTCGGTACCATGCTTTTTCCGTAATCGGTAATGCACCAGTACGGTCGACATGAACTCGAGGCTTCAATATACCATCCGCAATTACTTCAGTAATCTGTTTACCATGATCCGGATGAAACGGTCCTTCTATTGCATAATCATGAGGTACTCTAACCTCTCGCCAATGAGAATCATCAAAATTTTCTAAATGAGCATTTTTTACATCTTCTCTAATAAATTTCCATCCGTATTTCATCTTAAAAACTTCCTCTCTCATACTCTTTTAATTTATTTATTAATTTTTTGAAAACATGAATTGTTGATGAAAATTTAAGTTAGTTTCGCTTAGCTTATATTTATCTATAAGCATTGGTCCACAACTAGCTGATCCGATTCCGTTTTGTTTATTATCAATGCATACTACAGCATATGAGCTTTCTTCTAATTCAAAATTGTGCTTAGCCCTCTCTAGTTCTTCCTGAGTAAAGTATGAAACGTTGAAACTAAATCCATCCCCTACCGTGGCCATAGTATAATTTGGACTACTAATAGATAAATAATTGCAATCGCAGTGACTACCGTTTTCTTGTGGTACGATATAATCTTCATGCATTTCACTTATAGTTGTTTTAAACCTTCCATAATAGCTAGCTCGGCATTTGTCTGTATAACTTTCATAAGGGCCGAGTCCGATATAATCCGCTGTGGCAAAATTGTTGGCTAAAAACATTCTTATACCAAACCGTGGCAATACCGGGAATATTTCGTTTTTTTGGGCATCCATGATTATGCTTAGCGAACCATTGTAATGTACTAAAAATTTTACGTTCAGTGCCATAAAGTTTTGGATGCCAACTGCGCCTATTCCTATCCTAAATGTTATTTTTGTGAAGGTTTCTGACTCAGAGACAGAACTTTCGTATACCTTTGTTTTCATTCTATCATACCCTACTGTTTTCCAAAAACGCAAAAATCTTTTGTCGTTATCTGTAGGAGCACGCCAAATGTTATATTCCATGGGCTTTTTAAATAAGCTTTCGTTATCTACTTGGACATCCATTAGTGTGCCCCTTAACTTATCGAATGTATACTTATAGGATCCTTTGCATCGAATGATTAATTTTTGATCATCATTTTGCAATATTTGACTTTTTGGCCCACTACCATTAAATCTTCTATAAACCTTTTGTAGGATATACTGATCTATTCCAAGCTCGGAACCGATAGGAACTAAATCCGAAATGTTGCGTATAGATTTAGTTTTGACATATCTGAAGATTAAATACATATCCTCTCTTACTTTATTATTTATCGGAAAATCTGAAAGATTAATATCTACGGTTTGGCGAGGTTGAATATTTTGATGTAGAACACCTTCATTAATTTTTTTATGATCTAAAAATAGTGACCATCTAATTTCCAAAATATCGTTAGAGGATAAAAAGTCCATTGTGTTTGTGAAGCTAAGCACGGATTCGCCCTTTTCATCCTGACTTTCAGTCATTCGAATTGGTCGCCATACATTCTTATATTCGAATAGACCGGTATGCGGACGACGATCTGGGTATACTAATCCGTCTACGCAAAAGCTACCATCATGTAGTAATTCACCGGAATCTCCTCCAAATAAAAACTTTTTCTTGCCGTTTTCTGCTATTCCGCCATATATGGCATGATCGCACCATTCCCAAACAAAGGCCCCAGCAAATGAGTCGTAATCATAAATTATTGCGAAATAATCTTCTAAGTCGCCCGGGCCATTACCCATGGCACAGCTATATTCACATAGGACTAACGGCTTTGCTGTATCACTTAAGCAATATTTTTCACATTTGTCTACTGGCATATACATTCGACTATATACGTCTAGATTGCTTAAATCATTTTGGTGATCAGGCATTTCATAAATGCTACTTTCGTAATGTACTAAAAAATCTTTGTCAATTTCATGTATATACTTTGCTGCTTCCTCCATGTTTGGACCATATCCAGATTCATTTCCGAGAGACCACATGATGATTGACGGATGATTTTTTTCTCTGATTACACATCGTTCTACTCGGTCTAAAATTGTTTTTTTGTAAATTGGATCACTGCATAAGAGACCAAATGTACTGTCCTGTATAATTTGGTCATCATAATTATAATTGACTCGACCACCACCGTATAGGTGATCAGTATTGTGAGTTTCTATATCTGCTTCGGCAATAATGTAAAAACCATATTCATCATAGAGATCATAGGCCCAAGGTGAATTTGGATAATGACTAGTTCTTATAGCGTTGATATTATGCTTTTTCATTAATTTTAAATCCATTATTAATTGATCTTTAGTAATGCTAAATCCAGTGTAAGGGTCACTATCATGGCGATTAACGCCTTTTAACTTTATGCTGCGACCATTTACAAAAAGGATAGCATCTTTTATTTGAATATATCTTAAGCCGACTTTTTGTTCTATGATTTCATCGTTGGTTTTTAATCGAACTAAATATAGATAAGGAGTTTCGGCCGACCAGAGTAACGGCTCATCAACGTAGTACGTAAACTGATAATAGTCTAACGGATCAACAACAATCTTTTGAGTGGTTAGTAGCTCATTTTGAGGAGAAAAAACTTCTATCTCAACCGAATCGATCTTACCATGAATGTCTTGAATATTAATTGCTATGGCTGGTTTATTCGAATACTCATTGTCTTGGCCAAATAAGACCCGTCTAGAGAAGAAAGAATTCTTTTTTTGAGCTAAATAATTTTCTGCGCCAGGCATAATTGTTTTGATATAAAAATCTTTGATGTGATTTTTGGCCCGTTTTAAAATATATACATCTCTAAAAATTCCGGTCATTCTAAATTTGTCTTGGTCCTCAAAATATGTCCCATCACACCATTTAAGAACTAACACACTTATGGTGTTTTCGCCATTTTGGATAAATGAGCTGACGTTAAATTCACTCGTAGCATGTGATACTTGGCTATATCCTACGAAGTGGCCATTGATCCATAAATAGAAACATGAATCTACGCCATCAAAATTTAAGTAGTATAATTCGTCCGAATCTTTTTGTATGTGAACTTTTTTTACGTATGTTGCACAAGAGTTATCGGTCGGTACATATGGTGGATCAAATGGTATCGGCAAAATCAAATTAGAATAATGATGATTGTCATATCCTAAAATGTTTAGACAGCTAGGTACCTGAATCGTATCCGGATTCGATAATATACCATTTTTTATGCTGTCGTCTACTTCAAAAATATTTTTAAACCATTGAACCATCCAATCATCTCCGTTTAGATCTATTAATCTAGATCCATTATTTACGGATAATGGTACGTAATATGCCCTAACTTTTTCGGTGCCCAAATGTAGAGTATCTGGATCTTCATAGTAATTGCTAATAATCATGGTATCCTCCTAAATTTTAAAATCACCATTTTTTTAATGACGGATACGGTATGCTATTCAGAGTTCCTGCTTCCAGCAATTTTTCATCTAGCAAATCTAGTAAATAGTCATCCGTATCTATTACCATTTTTTTAGTGGCGGATACGGTATGCTATTCAGAGTTCCTGCTTCCGGTAATTTTTCATCTAGCAAATCTAGTAAATAGTCATCCGTATCCTTCATGTGTTGAATAACAAGAGCTTTTAGTTGAGATTTAATTTCGTCATATTGATCATTATCAGAAAGATTAACAAGCTCTAAAGAATCATTTTCAATGTCATATAATTCGTCAATATCTTGTGGAATAAAACTATATTTAAATTTTGGAGTTCGAATAAATCTAATTTCGAAGCTATGACCATTATATTTATAATACTGTCCGTATATAACCTTTTCTTCTTCATTAGAATAATCGATCAAAAGCAAAGGGGATAGAGAAATACCGTTTTCGGATTTGGAGCCTGCCAAGTCAAACAAAGTTTGAGCTATATCCAAAGTACCAACATAATCAGAACGAACAAAGCCGGCCTGATTAGAGTTTAAATCGGAGCAGTAAAGTAACGGCGTACGAAGGACCTCTTCATAGAAATAAGCGTCCTTATCGAATCTGGCGTGAGCGCCTAGCATTTCGCCATGATCAGAAGTAAAGATTACTTTGGTTGGTCGATCTCCGGAGCATAGGCTAGCTTTTTCCAAAATTTCGCCGATAAAATCGTCCATCATTGTTATGCACCCGTAATAAGCGGAGATGGTTTTTTGCCAGTTTTCTTTGGTGAAATCATCTGTTGCTACACTTGGCCACCAATTTCGAGAGTGAAACCATGGTTTGTTGAAGAATGTATCCGTTATGTTTTCAGGGAGAACCATTTCGTTGTATGGATACATGCTGAAATATGGCTCTGGTAAAACACTCGGAAAATGTGGTCCAACGAATGATACTATCAGTGACCATGGATTTTCTTTGTTCTCTTCTAAGAAATTTAAAGCTTTTTGTGTAACTTTATGTTCATATCTTTTTGTTTTACTTTCTATTTTTCCGTAAAAAGGTAACTGGTTTCCATTTTTCTCTGGCTCCAATCTGTTGCCTAGACCTTTTATTAATTGGCCTCTTTCTGTGACAAATGCTTTCGCTTCACTGCTTAGATGCTTTAGTCGATTGCCTTCTTGTCTGCATATGTCAAAATCTATGGATGTGTCCGAAGCGTCCCAGTCTAAACCTAAGTGCCACTTACCAAAATATCCGGTTTTGCGCCCGCTTTGCTCCATAGCATTTAGCCAGATGTATGCATTTTTTGGTAAATATTCTTGAAAACTTCCGTCTACATCGCAATTGTCTATTATTCCACTTTGGTGTGGATATAATCCAGTTAATAAGCTACCTCGGGCCGGTGTGCATAAATAACTGTAAACGAGTTTTCAAAATCTACCGATTTTTTTGCTAATTTATCTAAATTCGGTGTCTTAACTATCGGATGATTTCTATAACCAGTGCAGTCGGCTCGCCATTGATCTGTTAGTATGAATAAAATATTTTCCATCAACATTTTCCGTCCTTTCTTTTTACTTCTGCAGAAATATTTCAGGCGCATTTCTTTATTCCTACAATTTAGTGTTTTTAACATTTTTGATTGAAATATGCTATAATCGAAGCGAAAATTAATTTCGTGATAATTCCCTAAATTCAAAGTTGATACCTTCTTAACTTCTCAGTCACTGCGTGATAGCTCTCCTAGAAGGAGAGCCTAAGTGCACGTACTTACTCTTGAGTATTAAAATAAACTTCAAACTCAAAGTCTATTTGATTTTCTATTATTGCATATTCTCTATTTAATTTAGCCTGACCACAGCTACTAGAACCGATGCCGGCATTTTTGTAGTCAATGCATACGGTAACGAAATCTTCTTCTTTTAGCTTAAAGTTGTGCGTTGTTTTAAATAGTTGTTCTTGCGTATAATTAGAAACATTAAACGAGAAATCTTTTGCTGTTATTTCTACTCGTTGTTCTTGATTCATCATTTTTAAATATCTAGCCCCATATCTGCTACCATGTTCTTGAGGGACGATATAATCTTCGTACATATTTTTTACCATATCCTCAAATTCGCTATAATAACAATAATGATGTTTATCGGCATAGGTTTCATACGGACCAAAAGCTTTGTAGTTTATATTTTGGAAGGATTTATCCAAATAGAACCGAACTCCAAATCTAGGCAGTTCCGGGAATACTGGATCTTTAGCAGCGTGAAGAGTTACGGTTAAATCGCCTTTGTTTGTGAACGTATATATGGCCTTAACTTTCATGATAGCTTGTAAAAATACGGCAGTAATATAAAAATCAAATTCTACTACGGTACGGTTTTTCTCTTCCAAACAAGTAGTGTTAAGCATCTTTATTTGGGTGCGGTTATATCCGGCTTGTTTCCACTGAGTTATTACTTTACGATCGTTATCTGTCGGCGCTCGGAAAATATTGTAGTCTACTGGTTTTTCTAAATAAGATATATTTTCCTTTACGAATTTCTCTAAAGTACAGCCTAATTTATCAAATACAGCGGTAAACGTATCGTTGGATATTTTAAGCTTAGTTTCAGTTTCAGATATAGTCACTTTTTTACCGCCCAAAGATTTAGATACCTTAACTTCTACTTTGTTAAGCATTATTTGGTCGAAACCGGCTTCATAATATTTTGGTAATAGCTCAGATGCTTTTTTAGTAAAATATTCTATTATTAAATAATTATCTACCGATTTATGCTCAGTAAAAGTAAATTCTAATTCTTGAACACCACCTGGTTCTACATCCAGATAATCGAATTTTTCGGCCTTAACTTCCTCATTATCAATATACTGAGTAACGATAATTACATGGCTATCGAGAATATTTAAGAAATTTTGCTGATTAGATACATAAATTTTGCCGTCTCTTAAATATGCCCGTATCGGTCTGTGAACATTTTTGAATTCTAGCAGATTTGTCTTCGGCTTTCTACTCGGGTGTAGCAGGCCATCCAAACAGAAGTTGCCAGCGTTAGGGAAATCGTTAAAATCTCCGCCATAATAATATTTATCTTTACCGTTGATATCTTTTCCCATATAAATGGCGTGATCATTCCACTCCCAAATAAATCCGCCAATAAAGTTGTCGTATTTGAGCATAGTCTGATAATATTTTTCCAAATCGCCATTGCTGTTGCCCATAGCATGGCTATACTCACATAAGATTATAGGCTTATGAAGTGTGTTATTAGAGCAATAATCGATTACATCATCTGGCGAAATATACATTCTACTGTACACATCAATATTGGATAAATTATTATTATAACCTACTTTTTGATATACGCTGCTTTCGTAGTGTATCAAGGCTGTTTTATCATATTCCTTGATCCATTTTGCACACTTCTCTAAATTAGGGCCGTATCCGGATTCATTACCTAAAGAATACATAAAGACGCAAGGCGAGTTTTTCTCTCTAATAACAGACGCTTGTATTCTATCTAGCATAGCTTCGTAGAATTTCGGATCATGACAGAGCATGCCGAAAGTATAATCATCGACTAAAGTTTCGGTGCTATTATATAGATGGCCACCGCCATAGATTTCGCATGTGTTATGTGATTCTAAGTCGGCTTCGGTCATAACATAAAAACCATATCTAGAATACAGTTCATAAGCCCATGGTGAGCTAGGATAATGACTTGTTCTGATAGCGTTGATATTATTTTCTTTCATAAGGCGAAGGTCGTCCATTAATTGCTCTCTAGAAATAGTTGCGCCGGTGTAAGCATTGCTATCATGCCTATTAGTACCTTTAATTTTTATTTTCTGGCCGTTAATATATAGTATAGAATTGATTATTTCTACACGTTTAAAGCCGATTTCAGTTTGAATAATTTCAGTATTCGTAATAAGGTTCAGAGTATATAAATTAGGCTGTTCAGCATTCCAAAGATGTGCATTACCTAGTTTAAAATCAGCATCCTGACCTTTGTAGATAGATTTATTTTTATACAAAAGTTCTATAGTAACATCTTCAGGCTTATTTAACCACATGAAGTCTAAATGAACATCAACGGATTTAAAATCATCAGATACCTGATATTCTACCTTAAAATCTCGGATGAAATTCTTAGGGCGATTAATAATATAAACATCCCTAAAAATGCCGAACATCCTAAACTTATCCTGGTCTTCCAAAAAAGTTCCGTCCGAATATTTAAGGACAATAACAGACAGTATATTTAGGCCGATTTTTGTAAAACTGCTGATGTCGAACTCACTGGTTGCATGTGCCACTTGACTGTATCCGACAAACTCGCCATTTAACCAAACGAAAAAGGCACTGTCTACTCCATCAAAAACTAAGAAGTTTTTAAACGTTTTATCGTCTTTACTCATCTCAAAAGTTTTTACATATGCCCCTGTTGGATTTTGATCCGGTACATATGGTGGAATAAACGGTATCGGTCCTTTTACGTTAGCATATAAATGCTTGTCATATCCAAACATGTTTAAACAGCTTGGAACATTGATAATATCTCCGTTATCTATAATTTCTTCTGTAAAATTTTCCGGAACCTCGTATACACTATTATAAAATTGGAAATACCAATCCGAAGAATTTAAATACTTGCATCTATAATCTAAATTCTTATTCCTCGGAATATAATAAGATCTATATGGCTGTGTGTTTACGTGTAAAATTTCAAGATTTTCATAGTATTTTTCTAGTTTCATAACCGGGTCCTCATTTCAGTGTATTATTTAAATTAATGGCGTTCCATCATTCCATATCACATCATTGTATGGTATCGATTTATACATTTCATTAATAATTATTTTAAGGCCCTTCATCTTCTCAGTAGAATATTTTTTATCATCCCATAAATTATTGATTTCTAAAGGGTCACTTGTCATATCGTACAGTTCTCCGTAATCTCGGTTTATATAAACTACAGTCTTAAAATTATTATTAACTACACCTTTAATATCCCCAGCTTCCATAAATATATAAGGTCTAGCGTGAATTTCTTCGCCAGAATAATATTGCGTGTAGTCAAAATCAGATATATTTTTAGGTATCGGTAACCCCGCCGCTCTTAAACATGTAGCTGCTATATCTATATTTAATACTTTATCATTAATTTTTAGACCCTCATAGTTCGCTATAGCTGGCTTGATAAATAGTGGTACTCTCATTAAACTATCCGTTAAACATTGTAACTTTTCTACCATGCCAAAGTATAGTGATAGGTAATCCTTTGAAGTTATCTCTGGATTTTTCCCCACTCCACACCATGCGTGAGACTTTCGAACTCACACGGCGTTCCAACAAATGTTAATTATATTTAAATTTTCGAATTTCCAACTTGCAATCTCAAAGCATTAAGTCTTTTGAAACCTTTGGCATCCAATTTCACTTTATCCATATATCGTTTTAAATGCTCTATCCGCTGAATTTAACGCATCTAAACATTGTTGTTCGGACACGCTTTTAAATTCTGCAAACACTTCACCGGTAGCAGGATTATAAACTTGCTCTGTAATTCCTTGGCCTTCGACATTTTGGCCATTAATTGATAAGCAATACATTTTTAATACACCCTTTCATTTCTTGGTGGATATATTTTAACTAAGATTGAATCCGTAATAGTTAGAGAGCGAACAAAAGATTTTTGTGACTTCAAGGTCAATCAATTCACAGGAGCAATTACAACTTGCAGGCACGCTTTCTCCCTCCGTCCCTCCGTGACACATCCCTCCCGGAGGGAGGCAAAGTGCACCCCTCTGTTCATTGTCCCCCAACCTCTTAATCAGCTTCACTGAATTAAAGTGAATCTATTTCTCCTAAAAGGTTTAAGCTCTTTATTTGATCCTGAATGGATTTAAAAACTGACTTACCATTTCTATTATCTTGAATATTCAGATCTAAAACATCCGGAATATCTGGATTTTCAATGTCCGATATAGCTTGATTCTGAATAGCCTTAATGGCTTGTGTCTGAATGTCTGCTAGAGCTTGATCCTGAGCATTAGACTGAGACGCCGTAATAACTTGATCCAGAATGTCTGGAATAGGTTGAGAATCCGTAATAGTTTGGTCCTGAATGTCAGAAATAGATTGAGACTCCGTAGTAGTTTGGTCCTGAATGTCTGGAATAGATAGAGAATCCGTAATAGCTTGATCCTGAATATCTGGAATAGATTGAGAATCCGTAATAGCTTGGTCTTGAACGTTTGAAATAGCTTGCTCCTGCAGATTTACAGTTTCATTAGTTTGAGAGTTTTTTCTTTTAGTTGCAACTTTAGGTTGAACTGTTGTTTTGTCTTTAGTCGTATTTTTAGATTTAACTTTGGTCGTATCTTTAGTCATATCTTCACTTATAATTGTATCTTTAGTCATATTTTCACTTGTAGCTTTCGGTTTAACAGAATTCATAAAATGTACCTCATTTGTATTTAGTTTATTTGAATCGTGGTATTAAGATTAATGGAATCAATTGTTAGAAGCTTTGTAAAATTTATTATTTTGTGCAGCAATTAAATGTTCTACCATAGAATCTTTGGCATTTTTAGGATTTTGAGCTTTAAGGGCTTCGAAAACCTTTCTATGGTAATGAAATCGCTGTTCGATAGGCGAGCTATCTTGGGAATGCAGGATAATTAAGTCTTGCAATACATTCGAATATGCTTGAACAAAACCGGATAAGATGTTATTACCGGAAATTTTAGCTAATTGTATATGAAAATTTAAATCCGCAGTATAGTAAGAATCGTCCATTGAGGTGGAAGATTCCATAATATTAAGGTAGTTGCTTAGAATTTTTAAATCATTGTCCGACCTAAGAGTTGCTGCACGTTCTGCGCTGTATGGCTCGAGTAGCATTCTCATTTCGAACAAATCATCTAGTAAATTTCCTTGTTGCGTTAGCATATCCTCGATTGACTGAGATATAACACTCACGCTGTTATCTACGATTTTTATCCCTTTACCATGAATGCGATCTAAAAAACCTCGCATTTCTAAGCTTCTTACAGCTTCTCTAATTGTTGATCTGGAAAATTGAAGATCCTGAGCTAGTTGGCCTTCACTAGGTAAAAAATCATTTTCTTTGTAAATACCTTTTACAATTAAATTTTTAATGTGTTCCTCAGCTATATCTACAGACTTTATTTTTTTCATAATTAAAACCTCTTTACTATATAATTTAACCTCTCAGTCAACTTCGTTGATAGCTCTCATAGAAGGAGAGCCATGGCGGAAAGGCTAGTCGGAGAATCATGACGGAGAATCTAAGCCTTAGCGAACCAAACATTCATATCGCAGAGTTCTCGGTTAGCCCATGCATAATAAGGTATCATCTTCACGGTAGTGTCTTCGCCGTCGGTTTGGATTTCATAATATAAGTCAGATTTTTGAGGAATATGCTTAGCCGGAACTTCTAAAGTAACAACACCGGCTAATAAATCTTTTTCATAGGTCGCCAAAACTTCTCTGTCTGTATATAGAAATAGTTCATCGAGACTGTACTTATTGTCTATGCCTTCGGCAGCGTAAACCACTGGCCCCCGCATAACACAAGTCATACCACGATCGCTTTCTACATGAGGATTAGCCTGCATGAATTTAGCTTTCATCGGTAAATCTATAGTAAACTCGTCGCCAGAATTCACTTCTAACTCGTAGTATCCGGATTTTACCGGAGTATCGTTTATAGAAGGGTTGTCGCACCAGACCGGGATTCTAATCTTTAACCGTTGGTTAGTTGCATGATTAATTTTTAATTCTACCTTCTCTTCAAACGGATAATTGGTTTTCATGCTAACGTCTAAATTTCCGTCCTTGTAATCGCTAGACGTAAACATATTGATATATAACGTATCTTTACTTATGCCGTAAACCCAACGACCGATACCTGCTATTGTTCTTAGAAGTTGAGGTGGGCAACACCAACAAGTATAAGTGTGCCATCTTCGGGATGATTTATGTTTGTATTGCGCCCATTCTCCTGGAATTGGAGTATCTTTTTTATAGGATAATGGATTAGAATAAAAATATCTAGTTAATTCTAAATTCGTTCCTGATATACCAGCGTTATACATTATTCTCTCAGCCATGTCACCGTATTTTGTATCTTCAGTAACTTGCAGCATTCGTAAACACCACATAGCGGCCCCGATATTAGCACAAGTTTCATTATAAGCTATTTTATTTGGTAACTCGTATTCTGTACCATGCGATTCATGAGTTAAGCTACCTCTTTCAGAATGGCCAACAAAAGTTGCGTTAGTTCCACCTGTAATATAAATTCTTTTGGTTGTTAAGTCTGTGTAAATTCTTTCTAAAGCATCAAGTAAAGCTTTTTCTCCAGTTATAGAATAAACATCGGTTGCGCCACTATAGAGATAGCTAGATGTTACTGCATGGCCGGTGGCCATCGTTTCTTCTCTTAAAGGAACTAAGGTTTGATTCTGATCAGTCGCAAAATTTCCGGTTTTTCTGGCCTTACCAGTGGGGTCAGCACGAATACCGTCTTTGTCTTTTTCTTGACTCATACCTCGCATATTGACAAAAATCTCTGCTAATTTATATTGTTTTTCTATCCCTGTTATTCTGTATAAATCACATAGGCCCATTATGTTACTTGGATTGAATCCGAAATTTAACAAATCTTTTGGATAAGAACTAAATATGTTGTATAAATAGTCGGCTAGTTTATTCGCAACTTTAATTAACAACTTATCTTGAAATGCATCAAAATATGCTACGGCCAATGTGAATAGATGACCCATGTTATATAACTCATGAAAATCGTAACGTTCCCATCTTTTTTTGTCCGTTAATGTAATCTGTGTACAGATATAACCGTCTTCTTCTTGCGATTTTGCTATTAACTTAGCATACTTTTGGACCATCTCTTTAACTTTTTCGTCACCTGTATTTTGGTAAATATAACAACAGCCTTCTAGGAATTTATAGCAATCGCCGTCGGACCAATGTGCACCGAAAAATTCGGCGTTTAGTTCGCCCGCAGCAATTTCAAAATTTAGTAATCTAGCTGAATTAGTCGGATTTAATAACGCTTCTAACATGCTATCTATAATTTCTTGGTAGTTTTCTGTTCTACGACCCCAAAATCCATCAGTTAATTTGGTGTGATTCAAACTTGTGAATTCAAACTTCTTTGCCATGTTTCATTCTCCTTCTTTATATAATGCCCATTTCTCGGAAATGGGGTAGGGGGGAGCAAGCGTACTTAAAGATTGCCAGCTCCCTAGTAAATTATAAATTACTTAATAGTATATTATCTAAAAATAACAAAAGTAGAAAGGACTATTTAGTATTTTTTTGAAATTTATTTTTTTGAGTTACCTGGATGCTGAATTTTTGTTAAAGGTAGCCTTATTTACCAGACTTAGGCAAGGAAGCCCTCGCCTTTAGGCGTAGGGAGGAATTGCCCTAACTCCTTGCATTACTTTATTTTTTATGATATTATAAAGACAAATTAAAATTTGCATTAAGTCGGATTCGAATTTACTTTAGCTTCGA
>LNZM01000159.1 GCA_002007295.1 Candidatus Epulonipiscioides saccharophilum
TAATTGTACAAAATAAATATATATAATAAATGAAATGAGGCAATAAAATGAGTTTATCAAATGAAAGATTAGAAATTTTACAAAAGTTCGAACAATTAATAGATTATAAATATAAGAATATAAGTCTATTAGATTTAGCGTTAACGCATAGTTCGTACGCAAATGAGCATCGAGATAAAGGAGTAAAGGATAATGAGAGGTTAGAATTTCTAGGTGATGCTATATTAGATCTAATAGTAAGTGAGTATTTATTCAATAAATATCCGGAATCACAAGAAGGAGATTTATCTAAGTTTAGGGCTAGCATTGTTTGTGAAGAGTCTTTAGGAAAGACAGGTAAGAAAATGAATTTGGGTGACTATATTTTACTAGGTCATGGAGAAGAATTAGGTGGAGGAAAAGAGAGAGAGTCTATATTGGCCGATGCTTTAGAAGCTGTGACGGGAGCAATGTTGTTAGATAGCTCGTATGAGGATGTAAAAAAGTTTATAACTAAGATGTTAATTGAGCCGATAAAAAATACAGCAGCTATAAAGTTATATAAGGATTACAAGACTATTTTACAAGTTGAATCTCAAAAATTACATGATGTAGCTATATCCTATGAGGTTGTCAATGAAGTTGGACCGGATCATGATAAAGAGTTTACTGTAGAATTAAAGCAAAATGGCCAGGCTTTTGGTAGAGGTGTTGGTAGAACTAAAAGGGATGCTGAACAAATGGCGGCACACCAAGCTTTGATAAATCATTATCATTATAAACAGTAAAATAAAAGTTAAAAATACAATCAATGCATCTTGACAAAATTTAACTATCAAAGGATAATATATAAAAAAACTGTACTATCATGAAGAATGGAAAGTAGTAAAATCGGAAATATTAAAATTAAAAATAGTGATATAGCAAAATCGAGATACAAATTGATTTAACATATGATTAAAAATATAAATAAATAATTTCGATACCGCTAAAGAACGCAAAAGTAATACAACGACAAGACTTTAGTTGATCCGATTTGGATAAGATTTCAAGTATCAGCTAAAGTCTTAATTATGTTGTTTTAAAAATTTATGGACAATAAGCTAAAAAACAGTTAGATTAAATCTGTCGAGGAAGGAAAATATGAATGGCTTTATTGGATGGTTTTAGAAAATTATTTGGAAAGAAGAATAAAGAAGTAAGAGAGGAAATAAGTTCACAATCCCCGCAAGTTTCGCATGAAGAGATTGAAAAAGATATAAATGATATGATGAAAACTGATGAGTCTATTTTAGAAATGCCGACTGATGACCCAGATATTTTAGCTAAACAAATTCAGGCAATAAAAGACGCAGCGAAAAAAGAATCAAAATATAATATCAACCCAGATAAAGAGAAAACAGAACAGAGAGCAGAAGTTATAAGTTCGGATAAAGAAGAAGTGGGACAGTCTGTAGAAACTATGCAACCAGATAAAAAGGAAGTAGAACAGAAAGCAGAAATTGAGCAGTTGGATAAAGACGAAGCACAACAAGATTCAGAAATTATTAACTCGGACAAAGACGAAGTAGAACAATTTGAAGAAACTACTAACTTAAATAAAGGCAGAGTAGAACAAAATTCAGAAACTATTAACCCGGACAAAGACGAAGTAGAACAAGATGTAGAAACTAAGAATCCGGATAAAAACGAAGTAGAACAAAATGCAAAAACTAAGCAGTTGGATAAAGACGAAGTACAACAAACTGCAACAATTGTCAGTCCGGATAAAAATGAAAAAGAACAAACTTCGAAAACTAGCAGTCTGGATAGAGCAATGAGCGAAGAGACAATTCCAAACTTTGGAAATCAAGGATCTTTGCCAGCTAAAAAAGAAATTGTACAAACTGATTTAGGTATTGAAATAGAGGTTCCGAAAGTTGATAGTAATATTATAATAAAGAAAGCGGCGACTATAGAAGATTTTGAACCCACCGTACCAGAATTAGCTGATGATGTTTTACTGCAATCTGATGTTGAAAATTGGGACGAAGTAGAAAATAAAGTTGACAATAACGATGAAGATGAATTAAAAGAATATGAATTAGAAGATGATCAGCCGAAAGAAAATGTAGCACATAAAAGCAATAAAAAGGCTAATATTAAATCTAAACTTTATAAAATATTTAGAATCGATGGGCATGATGATAAAAAAGATTCGACAGAAGAAAATTCAAATTTATATACTAAGTCAGAAAAAGAACTAGAACAAAGTGATGATGAAAATAGTACGCCGGAATTTGATGCTGAACCAGACATAGAACCAGAATCAGAATCAGAAATAGAAATAGAATATAAGGATTTAACGGATGTAAATGGGTCAATAGATATTGAAAAAAATGATAAAGATTATGAAGATTATGACGAAATAGAAAAGCAAGAAGATGAACAGGATCAAAATCCGGTTGTTTATTTTGAAGGCGAATTAGTAGATAGCAATTTTTTAACCGAAGAAGAAAATTTAGAAGAACAAGCTAATAGAGAATTAAGTATCGGTATATTTAAGAAATTGTGGCAAGGATTAACAAAAACTCGTGAAAATATATTAAGTGGCGTAGAGAATGTATTAAAAAGTTTCAAAAAAATAGATGATGAACTTTATGAAGAATTAGAAGAAGTTTTGATTATGGCGGATTTTGGATTAGAAACAACCGACATGATTTTAAACGAGTTAAGAGAAGTAGTAAAAGTTTCGAAGATAACTGATCCGGTTGATTTGAAAGAAGCATTAAAAGATATAATTACGAATATATTAAGTTCAACAGACCAGACAAAAGCGTTCATAGAAGATGGAAAGCAGAATGTTATTTTAATTGTAGGTGTCAATGGAGCGGGTAAGACGACTAGTGTAGCAAAACTAGCACATTTATTTAAAGAAGAAAGTAAGACTGTTCTTTTGGCGGCGGCCGATACGTTTAGAGCAGCAGCAATTGAGCAACTGGGAATTTGGGCTGACCGAGCGGGCGTGGATATGATTAAAAATAAAGAGGGCACAGATCCGGCCTCTGTAGTGTACGACGCTATATCAGCAGCAAGAGCTAGAAAAGTTGATATTTTGATATGTGATACAGCTGGTAGATTACAAAATAAAGTTAATTTAATGAAAGAGTTAGAAAAGATTGGTCGAATTATCGATAAGGAGTATTCTAATGCACATAAACAGGTTATACTAGTCTTAGATGCAACGACTGGACAAAATGCTATATCACAAGTTAAATTATTTAATGAAGTCGTTAAGATAGACGGAATAATTTTAACAAAATTAGATGGCACAGCAAAAGGTGGCGCAATAGTAGGAATTTGCCAGACCTTAAATGTTCCCGTAAAATTTATTGGTGTTGGTGAGAAAATGGATGATCTTCAAAAATTTAATCCAGAAGAATTTGCAAAAGCCTTATTTAGTAGTGAAGAATAAAGATTTCTAAATAATTCTCCCAATACTTGGGAGGATTTTCTTTAAAAAAATACAATGAGAATTAGGAGAAATTACAAAGATGGAAAAAAAATTTTTTACTATAAAAGAAGCTTCTGTTGAACTAGGAATGGAGCCGTATGTATTAAGGTATTATGAAAAAGAATTGAATCTAAACATTTTTAGAAATTCGCAAAAACACAGGATATTTACAAAGGACAATTTAGATGTAATAGAAGAGATAAAAAAGTTAAGGGATGCGGGCATTGAGTTAAAGGCTATTAAGGCTAAAATAGATGGAGGTGTTTGCAATACGGTAACTGATTTAGAGAATCTAGGTGTAATAGAAATGGGTAAAGGATTAGTAACATTAAACACACCGCCTATAATACCAGAGGTTTTAAAAGATAATGACGATGATCTAGAAAATAAAAGGTATATATTCTTACAATTAATTCAAAAAACTATAGAAAACTCATTAATAAATAGTCAACAAATAGCTAAGGCAAGAATTAAGGATGAAATAATGGCGGAATTAAGTGAAGAGTTAAAAGAAGATATCCAGAAAAACGTTGTTACATACGTGGATGCTCAAGTTCAAGAATTAAGAGAGGAACAAGATATTAAAAATATCAAGGATGAGAATTATTACAAAAAAGTAGATGAAGCAATAAGAGATATGCAGGGATTAAGATCAGAAATGGCAAAATTAAATGCTCAACAAGAGGTTAAAAAAAAATCTATATGGGAAAATCTTTTTGGACGAAAAACAAATTCAGCAAAAAACATGCGTATGTAGAGCTTACATAAAGAGAAGCCGAATGCAAAAACATCGACTTCTTTCTTTATATAGGCTTTTTTAGGTGTAAATAAGCATTATGATAATCCAATTGTTGCTGAAATATTGGTAGCATTTGTTGGTCTAATTCTTGACTTATATCTAAGACTTCTGGTGAAAGCAAGTCAAAATTTTCACTTTCAATTGAATTAGATAAAGATTGTTTTAGGTTAGAAATAGATGTTAATTCAGTCATAAGTTGTCGCCTCAATGTCAATTTGATATAGTTAATATTATAATATTATAATATGTGATAAGAATATAATTTGTTACAAATTTTTAAAATATTTATAGTAAGTTTGTACTAATAAGGTTAAAGCGTAGTCCACAACAAAGCCAATAAGAATAAAAATGACCAATATCACGGGTGTGGTAAAAATACCCATAGTTGAATCGTCTACATTAACCAAAGAAGTAGCATAAATGTCTGTTGGAAATGCTAAGCCTATACCAAATATAGGTTCGGATAAATATGGTAGCATAAATGGACTAGCAATTAAAAGTAATATTATACCCATAATGGTAAAAGTAATAAGCTTTAAAACAGTTTCTAATATAAGATTATCTTTAGATTCTATGAAAGATTTTATAATGCCATAAGATCCTAAGATAAAATAAGCTACTCCGAGAATAGGAGAAAATAAAGCAAATCCTAAAAAACTACTAGATAAATAAACTACAATAGCAGTTTTTAGATTACAACGTAAATATGCTATAATTGGTATGAATAAAGTGAGTGTGAAGATTGTAATAGTACTTGTGGTCAGAATATTAGCTAAATAAAATAAAATCATAGCCAAAGCTACGAGAACACCACCGGTTGTTAAATCCCTAGTTTTCATCTATATAAATATCCTTTCTTTACTATACATAAATAATCATTTTGTTTTCGCTTGTTTGTGAGCGCAAGATTTGCAATTATTGCATTTTCTAGATATAGCAGTGTATTTATCCATCATACCGTAAATAATAATATTGGTAAGTAAAGCGCGATTTTTTTTTGGAGAAAGTTTAATCAATAGTTCCTTACAAGTAGCACCTAAACTAAGAATGCTAAATTCTAGATTATTTTGGGCCACGGTACGTAGTTCACCCATAGATTGATTATCTTTATGGTACAGTACATATAGTGGATTAAAGCTTCCGTTTTCAATATCCTTTTCAAGGTCATCTAAAGCATCCATTAGATAAATCCATTTGCCTAGAACATAGCCGAACATGTATAAATCATGCTTGTTAGAATGGGTGTAAGGATACTTTTTTAAAATTGTACCAATCATATTAGCAAAAGGGTCCGATATCTCGTCTAAAGAAGTAAAGTTATGAGACTGTTCTAATTCATGAAGTCTGGCTAAATTCGTGGTTATTATAGAGTTTAAAAATTTGAATTCAGAAGGAATATTTTTAAGAAATGGCCGTAGAGGAAATAAAAGAAGCTTACTTTTTAGAGAATTTTCATCTAGATAATCATCTTTTAATTTATAATAGCTTAATAATACGTTTACAGCAGCCGAATATTTTAAGGCTAAACAGTCTTGTACGATAGGCCGTTTCATCGGCCCCACAATGCAACGTTGCTTTTTTAGTTTGACTCTATCTTTATTTGTAGAATCTAGCAAAATAGCCATAGTGGTGATGTCATAACTAAGGGTTAGTCGAGGTATATTATGAAAATCTCTTTTTATGTGTTGACATAGACCACAATAATAGCTTTTAAATAATTCTAGTTCTCGAACCTTTAATTCTTCTTTTAGAGGTGTAACATAACCGAACATATTTTCTCCAATCATATTTGAATATATAAAAGATAAAAGATACAATGAATTTGCTATGAGTATATTATCTTAAGATATACGATTTTTCAAGGTGTTTGAGTAAAAAAAAGCAACTAATAAATTAGAATTATTAATTGCAGCCAAGCAAAATTATTTTATTCTATAGTGATAGATTTGGCTAAACTACCCCTTATATATTTTATTGTGAAAAGATATATAAATAACAAAAAGTTTGTAAGAAATAAAAGTTTGATACAAGATACTAACTATTTTCGGAAACATTTAAGAAAATTAGTTAATTTTTTGATGTTTTGATGACTTAATGGACATATAGTATTACAATCATTGAAACATGTACAACATTCAGTTGTATCTCGAAAACATATACGACAGTCATGATAGCAATCCAAAAAGTCATCGCATGTAGCACAAAAGTCGCAACATTGTTGACAAGAATGATCCTTATTATGTAGTTGAGCATAGACGGAAGATTTGTAGTAATCCTGGCTATACGTTTGATATCGTTGCAGAAGCTTTTTGTAAAAATCTTGATAATTGGAGTTATTTGGATCCATGGATATGGCTTTTTTTAGATGTTTTGCTGCTAAATCAAAGCGGGATGACTTATAAGCCTTAACACCAGCCAAATAATACCGATGTGCTACTTTATTGATGCTAACACTTTCATGTGCATGGCTAGATGGATTTCTCTTAATTTCCTTTGTTTCGAAGATAGAATATATTTTAACATTGTTAGCTTGGATTACGGCAAATTCTTCATTTTTGATTTCTAAAAATTGTTTAGAATATTTGTCCAAAAATTTAACATTAGAACTGACTATATGAAAGTCGGATTCGAGAGCAATGTAGAGTTTGGATGTGTTATTGATAGCATATATCATGTTAGGTGTTTGCCGATCCATTAGGATTAGAGTATAAGAACCTTTTAGTAAATAAAATAGATCTTTGACCACAGTTTGAGTAGAAGCACCTGAATCAATTAAATGTTCTATTAAAGAGATAATTAAGGATTCCGGATCACTGTTAGAAATAGCATTACCTAAATATTGCGTTAATATAGAACGTTCATATTTTATTGTTCCTTTATAGGCTATACTAAATCGAGAGGACAAGCCTAAATTACCTTGTACTACTGAAGAATTATTTTGTTGCCAAATTGGATGATCCATTTTACATACGGGATCAATAGCATGTTTGATTAAAGCTTTAAAATGTGTGCTTTGATCGTCATTTTCAAAAAATTTAAGATTATTATAACAAAAACAAGATCCATTTGGATAATATACCATATATTCTGTTTTGCCACTATGGGCCAATATGATTAAATTAGATGATTCTTTAAAGCCAATATAGCCGAACATATTAATACGCCTCCTTTAATAATGAGAGTAATACATTATATCTCTCCTTATTATATGCCTAACTTGTCTAACATTTGCAAATAAAAAATAAAGTGATAGATTTTTATCCACCACTTATCAATTTCATTTAACATTATTGTTGTTTGTCCATATTTTTTGGTTCGAATTAGGTCTTGGACTTGTGCATACATGTTATCATCTCCTTTAATATATTTCTCTTTATTATATGCCTAACTTGTCTGACATTTGCAAATAAAAAATAAAGTGATAGATTTTTATCCACCACTTTATTGATAGTATAATTATTAAATTAGCAACAACTGATTAAATCGCCACCCATACATTCGCAGCATTGATCCATACAGACTAATTCACAACAACCGACATTGCAATCACAACAATCGTCACATGGACAACATCCTTGGTTTGACCTATATCTTGGTGTTCTACGATAGTCCCGGCTATAGCTACTATACCGGCTCATAAGTTTGGTCTGAAAATTTTTGTACGTAGCATTGTCACTGTCTAGAGAGATAGCCTGTTTGATATTTTCCAGCGCCGATTCAAAAAAAGCCTTCTTATAAGCTATGATACTGGATAAATAATACCAAACTGCATTTCTGTTATCAATTTCATTTAACATTATTGTTGCTTGCCCATATTTTTTGGCTTGAATTAGGTCTTGGACTTGTGCATACATGTTATCATCTCCTTTGAATCCTTTAAAAAAATGGAGTAGTTAAAAAGCAAAACTACTCCATTTAAAAAAGAGTAGCCTGCTAAAATTTTTAAATAAGAGGTTCTAATATTTTTAGTACATCGTCCTTTATAGCCTGTATTTTGTTGTTAGCATCGTCTAGGTTATCGCCTTTTATTCCTATATAGAATTTAATTTTTGGTTCTGTGCCAGAAGGCCTTACACAGATCCAAGCATTGTTAGATAGTTCGAAGTAAATTACATCGGAAACAGGTAATTCTATTTTTGAAACTTGGCCATCTTTAGTTATTCTTTCTTGGGCTTTATAATCTCGTTTGGCTAAAATATCGTAACCACCTATTGTATCTATTTGTTGAGTTCGTAGCGTACTCATGATATTTTTTATTTTACCTAGTCCTTCTATGCCCTTTAAAGTGAAAGACTGAACATCTTCTTTATAATATCCAAATTTTTTGTATAGATCTATTAAAGCTTCGTATAAAGTTAATCCTTTTAATTTATAATATGCTGCCATTTCACATACTAACATGCTGACAGCGATAGCATCCTTGTCTCGGGCATAAGTGCCAGGGAGTGCTCCGTAGCTTTCTTCAAAACCGAATACATAAGAATGTTGGCCGGTTTTTTCAAAATTTTTGATTTGTTCACCAATGAATTTAAAGCCCGTAAGAACTTCGATAACATCTGCACCGTATAGTTTACAGATTGGTCTGATCATTTCCGTAGTTACTATAGTTTTTATTACTACGCCGTTACTTGGAAGTGTACCGTTATCTTGACGACCTTTTAAAATATAATCAGTTAACATTGTACCGATCATATTTCCGGTTAAGCCAATGTATTCGCCTTTTTCATCACGAATTAAAACACCTACTCTGTCGGCATCCGGATCTGTACCAATTATTAAATCAGCATTTTCTTTTTTGGCTAAATCAATAGCCAACTTAAATGCATTCGAATCTTCTGGGTTTGGACTAGTAATGGTCGGGAAATTTCCATCTGGCTTTTCTTGTTCGGCAACAACATAAACATGTTTAAAACCGACTTCTTTTAGAGCACGCCTGACAGGTACGTTTCCTGATCCATGTAAAGGAGTATACACTATTTTGAAGTTATCCGCAACTTTTTTTATTACATCGGGATTTATAACTTGGGCTGTTACTTGATCAATATATAGTTTATCGATGTCCTCTCCAATTATTTCTAATAGCCCTTCAGCTTTGGCCTGATCTTCGGTCATAGTTTTGATAGTAGAAAAATCTTTTATATTATTTACTTCATCGATGATCATTTTGTCAAATGGAGCGATAACTTGCGCCCCATCATTACCGTAGACTTTGTATCCATTATATTCGGGTGGATTGTGACTGGCCGTGATAACTACTCCAGCATCAGCGTGTAAAGCCCTTAATGCGAAGCTTAGTTGTGGTACGGCTCTTAGGCTTTCAAATAAATATGCTTTAATTCCGTTTGCGGCTAAAGTCAGGGCTGTATCCATGGCAAAACTGTCCGATTTGTTTCTAGAATCATAAGCTATTACAACTTTTGGGTTAGTAAGTTTTTGTTTATTTAAAAAGTTAGCAAGTCCTTGTGTAGCTTTTGTTACTATATATTTATTCATCCGATTAGTGCCTGCTCCGATAACGCCTCGTAGACCGGCCGTACCAAATTCTAATTCTGTATAAAATCTGTCTTCTATCTCTTTTTCATTTCCTTTAATGCTTTCGAGTTCATCTTTAGTTGCTTGATCAAAATATTTATCAGTTAACCATTCGTTGTAACGCTCTTTGTAATTCATTTTCAATTTCCTTTCTTATTTTGGTATAAGAACATACAAATAATCAGTTTGAATGTCTTCTTCATTATACTATAATAGAAATTGAGTATTTTTCATAGCCTTTTAGAGAAAATTTTACTTTCCTGATCTTATTTTGGTATAAGAACATACAAATAATCAGGTTGAATGTCTTCTTCTACTATATATAGAAGTTGAGTATTTTTCATAGCCATATAGAGAAAATTCTATGTTATATATTCTTTCAATTTCTTTATCTTATTTTGGTATGAGAACATACAAATAATCAGTTTGAATGTCTTCTTCTTCTACTATAATAGAAGTTGAGTATTTTTCATAGCCCTCTAGAGAAAATTCTACTTTATATATTCCTTTATCTAAATTTTTTGAAACAGGTGTTAGTCCGAGATAAATCCCATCTAGATATACAGAAGCACCGTTTGGACTAGTATTTAAATTAATGATATGCTTGTACTCTAGTGCTTTTTCGGTTTCCATCTCTACTTCTGTAGCTGGTTCCAAGGCTAGTTCAGGCTCTATCGGAGGAATAATATCAGTAATATCTGGCTCACTAAGAGGAGTAGTATTAGCTAGCTCTTGAGCGATTTCATTTAATTCACCCAAAGATTGTTCTGTATTATTAAGAGTCGGATTAGGAATAGGTTCTACTTCAAGAAGTAATTCGGATTCTGGAATTACAGGCTGCAAAGGTGGAGCGGGAACTTCTATAATTGGCGCTGGAAGAGGGGGTGGAGGAATTGGTGATAAGATGAATTGAAAGGACATATCGTTTTTGACTTTAAATTCATGCGAATAATCATAGAAACCCGCAGAGGTTATATCTAAGTTATATAGGCCCTTCGCTAATTCTAAATGTTTTTCTTCTCCGTAACTGACATCGTTTACACTTATATTGTATGGTTGATCATTGTTTACTATATTTATAGTAACATCGTATAAAATAGGTTGGGCCATGGATGCGTCGATAGCATAGGTTTGTCCATAGCCAATAACAGCGTCATCTATTATAATTGGTAAATAATCTTCTAAATATAAAACAATGTGATATATTCCAGATTGTACTTCTACTGTATTATTTTTTATATTGTTAAGACTTAATTGCTTTTGTCTATTGATTTCTAAACGTCCATTTTCTGTTGGTAAATTTAGTAATTCTATATATCCAGATCCTTCTACTATAGATATGCTGTAAACTTGATCCTCAAAACCTTTTATAAGCATTTCATCGAATTCGTTTAAAGAGGATAAATCCGGAAGAATCTCTCCTAGTGGATTTTGAATTAATAATAATTCATCCAAAAATAATTTTTTAGTACCAATCTGAACAATATCATCTTTAATTTGCTCTGAAGTTATATTCTGATGCAAAAAAGACATTGGATGAATTTGTAAAGATAATATATCGTGAGAATCCAGTGCATATTCAACGTCTACTATTTCACCCAATGGAATTTGAGAAAGAGGAATAACTTTACCATATTTATCTAAAATATTTGTATCGGCTACAAAATTAAGCTCGATAGGTTCGCCGTTTTCTATGTTTACAGCAAACAAAGTTTCTTCGGATAGATCCTGGATTAACCCATTAAAATTTAGGTTTGCTTTAATGGTTACTTCTGGAGTTGGAGTAGGAGCCGTGGCGATCCTTTCGACTAATTGTGGTTGTTCAGTAAATTCAGATATTTCTATTATTAAAAATACCATAATGCCTACTAAACATACAACAAGGGTGGAAATTATTCCAATCACTAAAAATTTGTTATTTTTCATTTGTAAAAGCCTCCTATATTTTAACTAGCTGTATTAATGTCAGAGATTTTCTTTAATGTACTTGGAAGCTTTAATTTGCTTCTCTTTATATAATAGCATGTTTTCCCATTTTACTGAAAACATACTATAATTATTTCTTCTTTTACATTGTAAGTATTCATTACACATAGATGCAAACTTTTCTGGAAAAATTAAAAGGGCTTTTAATATAGCTCTTTCTTCTGCTAACAATGGTCTGATATTTTCATATTCTTCTAATAATATAGTTAAAAAGTCAATATCCCAATCATTTTTTTGCATTATCTTTGATAATATAGAACTTAAATCTTCGACCTGCATATTGATTCCACATTTGTCTATGTTTAGTAAATTGATTTGATTATTAATTCTTCCAACTGAGTGATACTTATAGTCATTATGACACAAGGTTTTGTTTAGGGTAGCATGTTTTATTAAAGATTGACAACTATCTGGATTTATACAGGTAATAGCTAAATTTTCTAAATCTAGATACTCTTTATAGTCTTTTAAGAACATTTCCTCAAACTCTGTTTTTTGAGCTAGAGGTTGAATAGTCTTTTTAAGTGTTTTAGTTTCCTTACTACGTTTTATAAAATAAGAATATAGATCTTTCATATGTATAGGCCTGACAATAGAAGATTTAAGGTCAAAGCCACATTTATGAAAGTTAGCTAAGAGACGTACAGTTGATTTGATATCTTCGATATTTTTAAATTCAATTTCCGAACTATTTTGATAAGCTTGTAGCATATAAATTTGTCCCGCAATATTAACATAGGGGAGTTTTTTTTTCGTTGGATAAATACTTGGTATTTGGTAAAAACCATGTTTTCGAAGATGATTGCTTGTTTCGTAGATAAAGGCAACTTGATCTTGTTGCATATTGACTTTTCTTAAAATATATTTACCTTTATTTGTATCTAGAATAAAATTATTTCTGTTGTATTGTGATCTATAGACTTCTAAGTCGTACTCGTTTAAAAGATATTCAGGAATATTTCTCAAAGCCTAATCCCCCCTTTATTAAATAATTTATTTGCCTAATTAATCTATATGATTGAAGCGATTAAAAAATATCATTTTTTTTGTATATTTTTGCATTATATTTTTAGGAGGGTACATTTTAATTGTTTGCACTCTAATATTTTTTATGCATAGATTTGAATTTTTGTTTGATTAATAGGGAAAAATTTAAAATATAATATAACGCTTTAGACTAGGTAATAAGCATTTTAATGTATAACCAATCAAAAAAACTTCAATAGGTAGTAATAAAACTTTTTCGGTAATCCGAGGTAAAAATATAAGAATAAAAGAATTACCACTAAGTAAAGAGAGCCAGTATGAATTTAAAATACCGGTAACAAAGATTATGCATAAAATTTCTACTAAAAATATTCTCCACCATTTAAATGGCTTGTCATACAATATAATAGCATAAATTAAACCACCGATCATGGCACTAATAGTAAATCCGAAAAAATATGTTCCGGTTGGAAAAAGTAATGAGGCTATAAGATCAGATAATCCACAGGCGAAAATAGTCCATTGGGGTTTAAAATATGTTGCTATAATACCGGTAACAACAGAAGCAAAACTAATTCGGATTATATTTCCAAGATGTATAGCAAAATGCCGAGATAGTATGACATGGATAGATATCAAAAAACTAAGTATGATCAATTGCCTAACTGTTAATTTCATAATTATATTACCCTTTCTATAGTTACGGAAATTATAGCAGATTATTGTAATTATAAAAATTTATTCGAGAGTTGGAAGAATTATGTACATTATTTTATAGCATAAAAAAATAGCGGAAGAGGGAGTCGAACCCCCGACACCATGGGTATGAACCATGTGCTCTAGCCAACTGAGCTATTCCGCCGAATGTGATACTCTCCAACTATACAACATAAAAAAAAGTTTGACAAGGCCTTTTTCTAAAAAAAATAAAAAATATTTTCTGAAGTTGGAGAGCAGTTATTTTATCTTTCAGAAATTACTACAGCCCCCTTTGTATCAGCTTGTAGAATTTCAACACAGGACATGATATCAACATCTGAAAAACCCTGTTTCATAGCTTGAGCTATCTGGGTTAAATTGTGTATGGCGAATGCTATAATAGTTGGTCCGGCTCCCGAAATCATAGCACACAAAGCGCCAGCCTTCATAGCGTTAGAAGTGACCGCATCAAAACCAGGGATCAAACCTTGCCTAGTTGGCGTAAAAATTAGATCTTGAGTAGCTATTTCTAATTGCCGAATATCGCCACTCGACAATGCTCCGACTAGGAAGCAGGCTCGTTGAAGTTGAGTTACTAAGGTTTGACGAGAAAATTCTTTTGGTACAACACTTCGGGCTAATTTGGTCGGTAATTCATAGTTAGGGATGGCCGTAATAAAGCGTAAATCTCTATTTGGAACTATTTTATGATAGTGAGTTATACCGTCCTCCATCATGGCTATAGTAAAACCGCCGACGGCACAAGGAACTATATTATCTGGGTGTCCTTCAATTAAGGATGCTTGCGAAATTAAAAAGGATTCATCGAACAAATCGTCTAGATAACTGTTGGCAGCATAGACACCGGCTACAATAGCAGAAGCACTGCTACCTAGACCGCGGGAGCCGGGGATATTAGTCATCATTGTTATTTTAACGCTAGGGAATGCTTTGCCGGCTTTATCAAAAATTCGTTTGGCACCTGTGTAAAATAAATTTTCTTCAAATGGTATATCTGTATCGAAACCTTCTTTAAATATAATTTCAAAAGTAGGGCTGTCTTCCATAATAACGGTCAGATATTTAGATAAGCCGACTCCAAGACAATCTACTCCGCTACCGATATTGGCTGTTGATGCAGGAACTTTAACTGTAACTTTCATGTGACCTCCTAATTGGCTAATTGTGCATGATGTTTAAAATTTAGATATATGGATATAATATCAGAAAATAATTATTTTGCACAAGGAGGCATTTAAAATGCATACAGCAACGAAATGTATTCAATCAGGTTATAAGCCAAAAAATGGTGAACCAAGAGTAGCTCCATTAATTCAATCCACGACCTATAAATATGATGACGCAGACATGGTAGCGGGACTTTTTGATTTAAAAGTAGCTGGCCACATGTATTCTAGAATCAGTAATCCGACTTGTGGATATTTAGAAGAAAAAATAACAGATATGGAGGGCGGAGTTGGTGCGATAGCGCTATCGTCTGGTCAATCCGCATCACTGTTTGCTGTACTGAATTTAGCATCGGACGGAGATCATATCTTATGCATGTCGAATTTATATGGCGGAACATTCAATTTATTTAATACGACGTTAAGAAAATTAGGGATAAGTTTTGATTTTGTAAATCCGAATTTATCGATAGAAAAGATGGAAAGTTATATAAAAGAGAATACGAAGGCTGTATTTGGAGAGACAATAGGAAATCCAAGTTTGGACGTTTTAGATTTTGAAAAAGTGAGTACATTAGCTCACAGGAATGGATTACCATTAATTATAGATAATACTTTTGCCACACCGCATTTATGCCGACCATTTGAGCATGGCGCAGATATAATTATACATTCTAGTACGAAATATATAGATGGGCATGCAACATGTGTTGGAGGATTGTTAGTGGATAGCGGAAAATTCGATTATACGAGTGGAAGATTTCCGGAATTTACAACAGCAGATCCGAGTTATCATGGATTAATTTATACAGAAGCATTTGGTAATCAGGCCTTTATAGTAAAGGCTAGAGTAACTCTTTTGCGAGATCTTGGTGCTGTGATGAGTCCGTTTAATGCTTATCTGACTAATTTAGGAGCAGAAACTTTGGCGGTAAGGATGGATAGACATTGCGAAAATGCTTTAACTATAGCTAAGTATTTAGAAAAACATCCTAAAATTGCTTGGGTTAATTATCCTGGATTAGAAACAAGTCCATCTTATAAATTTACAAAAAAATATTTACCAAAAGGAGCCAGCGGAATTATAACTTTTGGAGTAAAAGGTGGAGTCGAAGCAGGTAAAACTGTAATTAATAGTGTAAAGTTAGCAACTCTGGTTGTCCATGTTGGAGATTTGAGAACGCATTTATTGCACCCGGCTAGTATGACTCATAGACAGTTGAGTGCTGAAGACCAAATTAAGGCTGGAGTAAGTGCTGATTTAATTCGATTATCGGTTGGAATTGAAAATGTGGATGATATTATAGAAGATTTAAATAATGCTTTAACAAATATATAAGGGGGATGATCTATGCCGGTTATAATTCCTAAAAATTTGCCAGCTACTGAAGTTTTACAAGCTGAAAATATATTTGTTATGCAACGACCACGTGCGATGACTCAGGACATTAGGCCCCTAAATATTGCTATAGTAAATTTAATGCCCACAAAAATAGAGACAGAAACACAATTGTTGAGAATGATAGGTAATACTCCATTGCAAGTGAATATAGATTTCATCCATATGTCTACACATAAGAGTAAGAATGCATCGCAAAATCATTTGGAAACTTTTTATAAGAATTTTAAGGAGATTAAATCTAAAAAATATGATGGAATGATTGTTACTGGTGCTCCCGTAGAAAAAATGGATTTTGAAAGTGTAGATTATTGGAAGGAACTTTCGCAAATATTTGAGTTCGCCAAAACTAATGTGTACTCCACTTTATTTATATGTTGGGGAGCACAGGCTGCGCTTTATTATTATTATGGTATTAATAAAATTGCATTGGATGAAAAAATGTTTGGTGTCTTCAAGCATAAAGTGATTAAGTCTATACCGATTGTTAGAGGATTCGATGACGTTTTTTTCGCCCCACATTCTAGGCACACAACATGGGATGTAAACATTTTAAAGCAATCCCCAATGATAGATATAGTAGCTAGCTCGGATACAGCAGGAGCATATATTTTGGTCAGTAAAGATGACAAATTTATATTTGTTTCAGGCCATGCTGAATATGATCCGTATGTGTTGGACCAAGAATATAAGAGAGATAAAAATTTAGGCCTAGATATTAATATACCGTATAATTATTATCCGGATGATAATCCACAGCTTAAACCTGAAGTGAAATGGCGATCGCATGCTAATTTGTTATTTTCTAACTGGCTAAACTATCATGTATATCAAGAAGTGCCGTATTAAAAATATGTGCAAAATATATCAAGAAGTATCGTATTAAAAATATGTATAAAAAGTAAATTAGATTAATATATTGTATATCGGTAGATAAAAAATAAATATAAATTAACCCGAATAAATAACTATAAAAAAATAATGCAGACTATTGTTAATTGGATGGTCTGCATTAGTTATTGTGGACTAAAACGAGATATCTTTACCATCTTGCCATAACCTACGAAGGCCATAAATCTGAGCATCTTCTTTGTATAAAATATGGACGATAACGCCTAAATAATCGAGTAAGATCCACCTAGAAGTTTCATAACCTTCGGTGTGTCTCGGATTTATTCCGTCTTCTGATAAGAGATATTCCATTTCTTCGGATACGGCTTTAGTTTGTCTGGTGTTGGAGCATATAGCGATAACAAAATAATCAGTCAAAGTGGTTAGCTCTTTCACTTCGATAATTTCTAGTTCCTCTAATTTTTTTTTATCTAAAATGTTTGCAATTTTCAATGCTAATTCATGAGAATTCATATCACGTCACCCTTTCTAATCATATTTTTTATACTCTTTAATTAAAGCATCTAAGCTTGGGTGAATTTCTTTCTTTTTTTCATGTACTAAAGATTCTTTTAAGATTAATGAGCTATAATACATAGCCCGATTTAAGTCTTTAAAGCATAAAGTACGAAGTAGGTCAAATTTCTCACTAGAGCCACGACCGTATTCACACATATCACTGAGATAAACTAATTTTTCTAAATCAGACATATCCGGTCTACCAACAGTGTGATAGCGAATGCTGTTTAGGATATCTTCATCGGTAATATCGTGTGATTTTGCGAGTAGATAGGCTGCTATTTTTCCGTGTTTTAATTCAGGATGTGTTAATTCGAATGGATCAAAATAAATTGGATAATCCTGTGACGGATCTTCTTCTTTAGCAAAATCATGATAAATACAGCCGAGATAAGCTTTATTCATATTGATGCCATGTAAAAAAGCTAATTTTAGACCAAGATCTTTAACACCAAGAGTATGACTAAAACGTTTCGAACTCATTTTTGATGCAATCAATTTTTCTATATGTTTCTGCTCGGATTTCGGAATAGTTAAGCAGTTATGATACAGTTCTTTTTTTCGGATATAATCTTCGACTATAGGCGGAACTAAATATTTGATAGACTTATTTTGATAGATACGATTTCTTATGCTAGTGGAAGATATATCGAAGCCGAGATGGTTGAGCCGTAGAATTTGAGCACCATAATTTTGAGTTAACAAATTAATTTGTTCAGAGACTGCGTCATTGTCATAGTACGGTCGATTTACAACAATAAATTTACATAACGTTAAAAGTTGATGACTTTTATACCAGTTTAAAATATCTAAAATGCTGTCATCACCAACTATAAAATAAAATTCACTATCTGAATAAAGTTCTTTTAAACTGGATATGGTATTGTAGCTATAATTTGGTTTATCCGATTGATACTCGATATCACTTATTTGAAAATCGGGATTATCTAGAATGGCTAATTTGACCATATTATATCTATTTTTTTTAGAAGAAAGATGACTAACTTTTTTATGAGAAGGATTTCCGTTAGGAATAAACAAAATTTTATCCAATTTAAAGTGTTCTAGAACTTCTTGAGCTATGATCATATGACCGTTGTGTATCGGATCAAAAGTACCGCCCATAATACCAATTTTTCGTAAAACTTCCATGCAGATCACCTCGTTAAACATTTTTAATAAAAAAATAATCAGAAATTTAATTCAAATTAAAATTAGTTTGGTAAAGTTATTTTCGGATTTTTCTTAGGTTCTTTATATAAAATAATTTTTTTACCAATTATTTGAACTAGTTGAGATTTTGTTCTTTCGGCCAACATTTGGGCAATAGAGCTTATTTCTTGATCGCAGTTATTTAAAACGCTGACCTTAACAAGCTCTCTAACAGCTAGTGCTTCGGATATTCCGATAACCAATTCAGGTGTTACTGCATTTTTTCCTACTTGAAATGTAGGAGTTATATTGTGAGCCAATGACTTTAAATGTGCTCGTTGTTTACTATTCATTCTTTTGTCCCTTCTATTTATAATATTCAAATTCTATGTCATAAATTCGTACAGTATCACCCTCTTGGATGTCCGAACGTTCTAAAGCTTCGATAATTCCTTTGTCTCGTAAATATTTTTGGAAGAATGCAAAACCTTGTTCTGAATCTAAAGAAGTGTATCCAATCATTTTTTCAACACCGACACCGCTGACTGCAAAATAGCCATCTTCAATTTTTTCTATTTCAAAACTTTCTTTGATAACATCCTCTTCTACAAATTCTTTAGCAAAAACAATATCTTCATGAGGTAGCTCTGATAATACAATATCCATTTCTTGCAATAAAGCTTGTAAATTAGAATTGGTTGCTGCAGAAATAGGAATGACTTTTATGCCTCGCTGACTTTCAAAAACTTCTTTTAACTCGTCCAAATATTCTTCGGATATATCTGTTTTATTAGCAGCAATAATTTGTGGTTTATTTTTTAAAATTTCTGGATTATATTTGTCTATTTCATTTGTTATAGTCAAAATATCTTCGATTGGATTTCGGCCTTCTGATCCGGCAGCGTCAATGACATGAACAATAACTTTTGTGCGCTCTATATGCCTTAGAAAGTCAAATCCTAAACCGACACCGTCAGAAGCTCCTTCGACTAATCCGGGGATATCAGCCACAACAAATTGTTTGCCAAATTTATTGGTTACTACACCTAAATTTGGGGCCAAAGTTGTGAAGTGATAATTCGCTATCTTTGGTTGAGCATTGCTTATCATGGATAATAATGTGGATTTACCAACATTAGGAAAGCCGACTAATCCAATGTCTGCTAACATTTTTAATTCTAAGGTTAACCAATATTCTTTGGCCGGACGGCCTTTTTCAGCATATTTTGGTGCTTGTCTAGTGGGTGTAGCAAAGTGTTGATTTCCCTTGCCACCTTTCCCGCCTTGAAATATAACTTCTCTTTGATTGTCTAAGTGCAAATCTGCTATAACTTTGTTAGATTCTGCTTCTCTTATTATGGTCCCTTTCGGAACTCGTATAACTTTATCTAAGCCGTCTTTGCCATGACAGCGTTTTTTAGCTCCGGCTTCGCCGTCTTCGGCTTTATATTGTCGGGCGTATTTAAAGTTTAGTAATGTGTTTGATCCGGAATCTACTTCAAATATTATATCTCCGCCGGCACCTCCGTCTCCACCGTCTGGTCCGCCGTTTGGTACATATTTCTCTTTTCTAAATGAGACATGTCCATCGCCACCTTTTCCAGACCTTACAAATATTTTTACATGGTCTACAAACATTTTTTCTATCCTCTTTTCTTGTATTATACAGTATACATCATAAAGCTAAAAAAAGGCTTCAACCCAAAAAGGTTGAAACCCTCCTCACATCACTCATTTAAGCACTGTATACTGAAACTTGTTTTTTGCTTCTACCTTTACGTTCAAATTTAACTACTCCATCTACCAATGCGAACAGAGTGTCGTCTCCTCCACGGCCAACATTATTTCCAGGATGGATCTTCGTGCCTCTTTGACGATATAGTATGTTGCCAGCTTTTACAAACTGTCCATCAGCCCTTTTAGCTCCGAGACGCTTAGATTCAGAATCACGGCCGTTCTTGGATGATCCAACTCCCTTTTTACTAGCAAAAAACTGTAAGTCAAAACGTATCATAATTTTCACCTCCGAAGTGCATATTTTTTTACACTAATGTTTTTAGGATAATTCTTTTGTAGTTCTTCTAATCCATATGACATACTTTTTAGTAAAATCATAACTTCAGGTTTGCATAAACCTCTTTTTATATTAGGAAACGTACAATCTAGTATGCCTTTTTTTTCGTCCTTCTCATTTATATACATAGGTTCTTCTAAAAATGTTTCTATAGAATTAATTGTATTTAAGGCCAGTACGCTAACTCCAGCACATACTATGTCCGAACCTGAACGTGCATAATCTGCATGACCCGAAATTTTAAATTGAAATAGATTCTCATCTTTAAAATATAGCTTTATATTTATCATTACAATCTATATTACACGCTAATAGCAGTAATTTTTACCTTTGTAAAACGTTGACGATGTCCTTGCTTTTTCTTATAAGATTTTTTTGGCTTATATTTGAAAACAATAATTTTTGGGCCTTTGCCTTCTGCTTCGATAACCTCGGCTTTGACTGAAGCACCTTCTAAGCATGGAGAGCCAGTAAGAAAAGAAGCTTCTGTCTTAATCGCTAAAACATTGTCAAATGACACTTCTTCACCGTTTGCTACACCGAGCTTTTCAACGTTGATAATCATTCCTTCTTCAACTTTATATTGCTTTCCACCAGTTTCAATAATTGCGTACATCTGTGTACACCTCCCTGATAATAGAATCGCCGAATTGGGTATCTTGAGCTTATACTAGAAATATATTAAGAATATGCTAAAATATAAGTTAAAATAAGAGTTTAAAACCGTCTTCGAGCGTAAATACACTTTAATATAGCACAAAAAAATTAACATTGTCAACGCTTTTTGATAATAAGTTGCAAAAATAGATAAAATGTGGCTATAATTAGTCTGCTATAAAATGATTATTGGCCGGTGATTGATCAATAGATTCGTAAGCTATAACTAGTCTTCTACAGAATTATTATTAGCAGAATTATGATCAACTTGTGATTGATCCATAGATTCAATATTATTATCTGCTGTAACAATTGGTGGAACTTCGAACATAACGGGGCCATGTTGGACAACTTCTATCGGCATCATTTGGGAAATAACCGAAGACATTTGTTCCGAATCGACATCGGAAGGAACAGTCAAAATGTTTTGTAAAATTTCAGTGGCTGGCGTAATATTAGAGTATATATCATTTGCTTCTATTTCTGATATATTGGATGGGTAATCAATTGAATTGGTAGTGTTAGAATTGTTTTCAACATCCATAATTTCTTGGACAACATCTGAATTAGTAAGATCCGAATCAGGTAAATCCGAAGAAGAGTCCAAAGAATCTAAAAGGTTGACATTGGCAAAGTCGGTAGCATTTGAATTTGGACTTGATTCTAAATAAGAAGATTCGGCTGAATCAGCTTCGAATTCAATTCTATCTAAGTTATCGATAATTTCATCTTTTAATTCAAATATAACATCCATTGTAATATTAGAAAGCGGAGCCGGAGATTTAACTTCAGCTATTTCTATATACTTAAGAGCTAAGTTGTATCGATCATCCAAATAAGCGATTCTAGCATAATAGTAGTAAGGATCCGGATAAGCTACATCTTGATTGATCAAATCTCTATAAAGTTTGCGAGCTTTTTTATCTTCAAATAAATAGAAATAACTAGTAGCTAAATTTTCTTTAATTAGTTTATTATTAGGGTATTTCTCCAATGCAGCTAAGGAGTAATCACGGGCTAATTCATATTTTTCACTTAAATTTAAAATCATCCCATAAGTTTCCCAAAGCTGTTCTGCATCGGACTCTTTGGTTAAGGCTTCATAGATTGCTATGGCTTCGTCTAGCTTGTCCTCTTTATATAGAATCAAACCCTGAACAACTTTTAGATTAAATTTACCCTCTGTATTTAAAATATCTTCATTGATTGTTTCTACGACTTTTTGGGCACGCTCTAAATGTCCCTGCGCTATTAATTTATAAGCATAAACTACTTTTATTTCTTCCGGACACTTTGGCATAGCAATGGCTTTTTCATATAAATTATATGTTACATCGTACTGCTTTTTTAAATACGCTGTGTGAGCATTTTGGGCTAATACATAATGTCGTCGTCTATAGCCTACAAAAAATAGACAGAAAATAATAATAAGAACGGTAAGTCCATAGCCGGCCCAAGAACTTCCTGTAGCTATATTTAATAAATGGCCGAGTAGCATAAACAATGCTGCTAGTAAAAATAATAAAATAAGACTCTTTTTTTCTGACATAGTTTCCTCCTTGGTATAACATAAATTATAGTTATCTTACTAAATTCTATGACAAAAATCAAGAGTTATAAATAGAAATTGCGAATTGGAAACAATATAACAAAAAAAATTAATAAATTAAGAAAAGCAGCCTAAATCTAGTGATTATCTTATTTATCATCCTGAATGGATTGATCTTTTTGAGCCTTTTCGACTAATAAATGCTTTCTTCGAATAAGGAAGAGATTCAAAAGCATAAATGCGTAGATGAGCCAAGCTTTTCCCATAACTGGCTCTAAAGCATAGCCAATTGCTAAAAAGCCTGCTGAAATTGCAAGTATCAATAAAGCTGCGACCAAAGATAATAAAATAAGACGCTTTGTTTCTGACATAGTTAAATTACCTCCTTCTATATAACATAAGTTATAGTTATTTTAATAAATTTTATACTAAAAGTCAATAGTTCATGAATAGATGTTACAAATTAAAAATAATGCAACAAAAAAATTAATAACTTAATGAACCTAAATTGAATGCGTATCTTCTATATAATGGATGGGATATATAAATAATTTAAAACAAAAACAGAAAAATAAACTAAAGTATAATATTATCGATGACGATATATTTTTTAAAGCATTTATGTTTAGTTTAGTATTTAAGGAGGACTTTATTATGAGAATAGAAAGTAATCAATTTAATCCGCAAGATATTCAAGCAAGAAATGCGCAACAAAACCAAATAGATCAAAGACAGAATGAAAATCAAAGGAATCAAAATACCCCACCAGTTTCTAGTGCGAATCAACCGGCAGCTGTATATGATAGATCTAGGCCACCAGTAAATCCTGGTACATATCAAAGGCCAAGACCGCAAGCTCCACCTCCGCCTAGAAATGAACCTACCGAATCTGGAGAGAATAAGCATTTAGCTACAGAGAATGTTCCTTTGGCTCAAACTGATGTTTATTCAAGTCCACAAGCTAGAAATCAAGTAAAAGTTACTGAACCAGAAGAACGCCAAACTCCACCTCAAGAGCCAACAACTCCGGCTGATGCGCCGACAAGCGCTCCACGACCACAAGTTTATAAAGAGGAACCAGTTAGAACTATTGCCGATGAGCCACCGGTTAATACTCCTTTACCGCAAACCGAGGTTTACCAATATCCTCAACCAAGAACTCAAGTTAATCCGAAAACAACTGAAGAGACTAAAACTCCCGCCGATGCGCCATCCAGTGCTCCGGATCCTGAAATAAATTCAGATGAAGTTGCTCAGTCTGTTAATAATGAAGTGACAGATCAAAAACATATTGAAAATGCAGGAACTCCTCATTCTAGCGAAGAAACCGTTGGCTTGAGCGCAGATCAACTTTCGTCTCTGCAAAATATGTTTGCCCAACAACAGACTAGTCTATTCAGTCAAATGGCAAGCAACTATGCAAATAATCAAAGTACAAGTCAATCCATTTATGCTTTGTACGGAGCAACTGGTAGCACAACAGAAGGATTTAGTGATGAGATGATTGAAAACTTAAATAAAGTATTTGGAAGTGTCGAAGAAGCGGTACCAGAAATAGCTACAGACCCTGAAGAAGCGGCGGCTGCGATAGCAGAAGGGGGAGCGTACTCCGTAGATAAAGTAGCCGAAAGATTATTTACATTCGCAAAAGAAATGTCTGGTGGCGATATAGAAAAAATGAAAGAAATGCAAGATGCTGTTAGACAAGGATTTGAAGAAGCTGGTATGGATTTAGAAACAGGAAGTGGAATGCCAGATATCACCAAAGATACATACGATAAAACTATGGGAATGTTCGATGAATATTTCAAGAGCCAACAACAACAAGAATCAACTGATCCGATTTTGCCAGATGAAAATTATTCCGCAGAAGTTCAGACTAATTGGGGTATGCCTAACGCATAATCTAAAATAGTAAGCTTTGCTTTTGATGCTCCGAAATGTCCAGGAAGAATCGCTAACGAGTATGTACGCTTTCGCCTCCCCCTATCGGATGGGAGCAAAAAAATAAGCCCATTCCTATTAAAAAAGAATGGGTTTTTATTTTACAATAGGTAAATATATAAGCATGGTTGTTCCAATTCCTTCAGCACTTTTTACACAAATTTCACCATCTAACTTTAAAATTAAGTTTTGCACTATACTTAGTCCAATTCCACTTCCTTCATATTTTTCTCTACTTTTATCTGCGCGATACATTCTATCAAAAATATAATGTTTATCTTTATCCCCGATACCTATCCCCGTATCTCTTACAATAATTACGATCCGTTTTGACTTAATAATAGTAGTAATGTCTATTCGACCACATTCGGTAAATTTGAAAGCATTGGATAGAATATTCATCATAATTTGCTTAAATGCATCGACATCGATATTTACACATACATCCCTTGTTTTATCTATACTCAATTGATAGACTAAACCTTTTTCAATGGCTACTATCTTAAAATTGTTGAATATTTCTTCTAAATATTGATTTATTTTATGTGGGTTGATACTTAATTCTTTCTTATGTTCTTCCACGTCCTTTAATTTATCGAGATTTTTTAGTAGATTACCAAATCGAACAACTTCATTATATAAAAAATTCATCTGTTCATCATCTACAGGATAGATACCATCAATAATAGCTTCTAAATTACTTTGTAAAATATGAAGAGGTGTCCGAATTTCATGGGATATATCCGAAACTAACTTTCTACGTAGTTCATCTTCTTCCTGCAATCGTTGGGCCAAATTATTGATATTCATCCTAAGTAATTCTAATTCCTTAATATGGCTAGCCTTTCTATTCCTAGCAGTGTAATCTCCTTTTATAAGCGAGACAGAAGTTTGCGAAATTTCATATATTGGTTTTGAAATAAGTTGAGTAAGATACATGGACACAATAATAGCAATCACTATTGTTATACTTGCAACGATTAAAATACTTCTATTTATTTGTTGTTGAAATATTATATCGTCCGTAGCTAATATAAGTGAAGGATAATATCCTAATCTAATATACGCTATTATAGTTCCTCCATTATCTTTTACCGGTAGGTCAGTTTCTTGATATACCATCTTATCTAATTGATTTGTATCAATAACAAATCCGTCTCGTTCATCATTTACAATAATATCGTTCAATATTTCTTGGTTAACTCCAAATAGTATATTTTTATCAGCATCCAATATGCTTATAGCATAACGGCGTAAATGTAGTTGTGCTAAAATTTCCGATCGAGTTCCATTTACCTCCAACTGTTCTCCGTTATAATCCGATGCAATCTCATTAGCTATTATATAGCTTACTAATTTTACGTTGGATTCAATGTAATCTTGAAAATCTTTCATCATCGTATTGTTAATAAAAGAACTGACTAATACGACTATAAATAATCCTAGTCCTATAAATAATCCAAAGATCTGTTTTCTGAATGAAATCATACAAGCGCCTTGTCGAATTTATACCCTATTCCTGTTACTGTTTTTATAAATTTCGGATTCTTGGTATCTTGCTCTATTTTCTTCCTTATGTTTTTTATATGCACATCTATCGTCCGGTCGAATCCATCAAAATCTATGCCCATTACTGCATTGATTAACTGTTCTCTACTAAAAACTCGGCCAGGTGACTGGGCTAAATGATACAATATATCAAACTCATTCGGCGTTAATACTACCTCGTTGCCGTAGGCTGTTACCATCCTTGTTTCTGGATAAATTTTTAAGTTTCCTTTATCAAATATACACACTTCTTCGTTGTTTTCTCTATCCTTTCTCGTCTTCAATGCATTGACTCGTGCTACAATTTCTCTCGGACTGATTGGTTTTACTAAGTATTCATCCGCTCCAAGTACAAATCCACCGACCTTGTTGTCTAAAGTACCTTTAGCACTAATCATAAAAATATATACATTGGACACTTCTCTTATCTTTTTGCAAATTTCTTCTCCTTGCATCCCCGGTAACATTAAATCTAATAATACAACATCTATTTGTTCCTTTAAAAAAACTTCTAATCCGTCTTCGCCGGTATAAGAAATAAAAACCTTGTATTTTTCATTTTCTAGATATTTTGCAACTATGTCAGCAACACGTTTTTCGTCTTCTATTATTAAAATATTCAATGATATCAACTCCTTTTTGTTCTTAGTATATCCAAAATTTATGAATATATAATAAGTATAGCCGTAAGTGATTTGTTTGCATAAAATAAAAAGTTACCTATCATTATAGTAAGTGAGCATTATGAATATATACTAAGTATAGCCGTAAGCTATTTGTTCGCATAAAATAAAAGTCACCTAGCATTATAGTAAGTAAGCATTATGAATATATAATAAGCATAGCCGTAAGCTATTTGTTCGCATAAAATAAAAAGTCACCTATCATTATAGTAAGTGAGCATTATGAATATATAATAAGCATAGCCGTAAGCTATTTGTGTGCATAAAATAAAAGGTCACCTATCATTATAGTAAGTGAGCATTATGAATATATAATAAGTATAGCCGTAAGCTATTTGTGTGCATAAAATAAAAAGTCACCTATCATTATAGTAAGTGAGCATTATAAATATATAATAAGCATAGCCATAAATTATTTGTTTGCATAAAATAAAAAGTCACCTACTGTTAAAGTAAGTGACCATTTGAAAAATTATTATACTATTAATATGCCGATGATAGCGCCAAGCGCTATATAAATAACAGCATGTTTTTTAAATTTTTCGATACCAAAGAAAAATAGTAATCCAAGCAAAATCTTCAATGCTACAGATAAATAATCTGTTGAAACACCAGAGATTAAATCGTTAATACCAAAAGCAATCATAGCTACAGAAATGCCAGCAGCACCGATGATACCGGCCGCCACAGGACGAATACCATAAAATGCGGCCTTCACGTATGAATTAGATTTAAATTTATTGAAAATTTGTGCTACGATTACGATTATTATTATAGACGGTGTTATTAATCCTAAGACGGCAACGATTCCGCCAAATATGCCTGCTGTAGAATAGCCCATGAATGTGGCCGCATTTACTCCGACAGCTCCAGGTGTCGACTCGGCTACCGCTATTATGTTAATTAAATCTTCGTGAGTTATCCAATGGTACTTTTCTATCAATTCTTCTAAAAATGGTATGGTGGCTAGCCCGCCGCCAATTGCAAATAAACCGATCTTGAAAAACTCTAAGTATATCGTTAATAAGTATGATAATAATACATTCATTTCTTAGTCACCTCTCTTCCGAATATTAATCCACACACTGCTCCAATTAATATTAATATTATCGGTGAAGGAGACCATATAGCCATGATTAGAATGCTAAGAACAAATAAAATTTTTGTGGTTAGATCTAGCAATGACTTTTTGGATAAAGCAACTACTCCGCTAGCTATTAAAGCAACGACAACGATTCTTATTCCAAAAAATGCTTGTGCTACTAAATCTTGTTGCATAAATAAATCAAATACAGACGCAATTAACGTGATGATTACAATAGAAGGAGCAACAACTCCAAGAGTTGCCACAATTGCTCCTAATATTTTACCTTGTTTATATCCAATAAATGTTGCCGTGTTGACAGCAATGATACCAGGAGTCATTTGGCCAATAGCGTAATAGTCCAAGACTTCCTCTTCTTCGACCCATCCTCTTTTGTTTACAAGCTCAGCTTGTATAATTGGCATCATGGCGTATCCCCCACCAAAAGTTAAAGCACCAATTTTAAAAAACGCTAAAAATAGATTCAATAAATTTTTCAAAATTCCACCCCTTTAAATAAATTTTATTTAAAATTAAAAATTGTAATCGTAGTCTTGAATGGAAACTATAATTTCTATAGTTTGTTTATTTTCTATACCAATTTTGTATATATGATAGGGCAAAGAAAATATATCTTGACTATCTTCTTCATTAGAAATATAAACGGTGGCCGGTTTATCAAAATCCACAGGAATAGCAGGCTTATGTTCTATGATATTTAAAAATTGTTCATAAACAGAAAGTTCGCTACTATGATTAGTATGGATATCACCGACGCTAACACCAGGAGTTAAGGCCAAAAAAATAAGTTTTTTAGCTTGGTTTACGCCAAATTTTATTGTAAAGATGCCGGGACTTTTTAATTCTTTTACGATTTTTTTGGCGGATCTTTCGACCTTAGTTTTAAGTGTTTTTGTGATATTGGCTGGTGTATTGATTAAAGTTTTGCCTGTAGCATCTTCTTGCTCCTCACAGATAGGATATAGAACAATAGACTTTTTTTGATCAACAACAGCGGTAATGCTGAGTATTTGGGTATATTCTTCTAATTTTTCTAATACTACAAGGGAATTTGGATGTTTTAAGGGCTGTTTTAGTTCTAGTAATCCTTTTTCATCGTCTATTTCGAACACATCTAGATCTACATCGTTTGTATTATCATTGTGGAAATATAAATAACATTTTAAAGGAAAAGTTATTTCAGGATTACTTAAGCCGACCTTACTAGTAATTAAAAAATTTTGAGGTACATCTATATTCAGGCTTTTGGCCAAAATCAATTGATTTTCTCTACTAATAAGATAAATATAAGCATCGATGTTTGGGTAAACAACAACTTTCTTATCTATTTTATTTTTAATATTTGTAATTAAGTTAGTCATGCAAATGAGAACATCGCATCTAAGAGCTAAGCGTTCAAGATTTTGTGCTGTAAATTCGCCGACTAAACTGTAAGTAGAATAATCGCTAGAAATATTAAAATTTTCTTCATCTAATAGAATTGATTCGATGCCTCTTTTTTTGGCTTCTTTGCAAAGCATTAAGCTGGTTAGATTAGATCCAATAATTCCGATAGTATTAATTTTTTTATTAGTGTTCATAATAGAGTTAGCCTTCCTTTGAGTTATTATTAAAAGTTTAACAAAAAAACAGACAAATTACAAGCAATTTATTTTTTAATCAATAAATTTTAAAATTGCATCACATTGAGTATTAATATAAATCCATAGCTAGGTGGCTAGCTTTTTTAGCATTTCTATTTTTTATGGAAAATATTCTCAGTCAGAACGATTTTGTCTGTACTCTCATATTTGTCTTCGTACTCATATTTTAAATTGCAATACGATATCAAAAAATGGACAAATTATAAGCAATTTATTTTTTAATCAATAAATTTTAAAATTGCATCACATTGAGTATTTATATGCTCCATAGCTAAGTGGCCAGCTTTTTTAGCATTTCTATTTTTTATAGAGGTAAAAATATTCCTATGCTCGGCCAAAACGATTTTGCCTTCACCTTCATATTTTAAATATGCAATACGGTATCTAAGGACCTGTTCTCGGATATTTTGGGAAACTTGTATTAGGCGATCATTTTTAGTAGCATCAAAAATTAATTCATGAAATTCGACATCTTTTTGTATCATGACATCGATATTCCTTTCTATAGAAGAAAGCTCATATTCATGTATAACTAACTGTAGTTTTGTGAGCTCTTTTTGATCTATTCTTTGAGCAGCTAAAGAAGCGGCCAGAGATTCTAAAACTGCTCTAATTTCTAAAACATCTTTTATATCCTTTTTGGTAAAAGGGGCCACATGAGCACCTTTTCTAGGAACCATAACAATTAAACCTTCTAGTTCTAATCGTTTAATTGCTTCTCGGACAGGTGTGCGACTAACTCCTAATTTTTCAGCTAACTGTGTTTCCATAAGTCTTTGGCCAGGTAGAAGATTGCCCCATACAATTTGATTGCGGATAGTTTGAAACACGATATCTCCCAGAGGTTGGTATTCAAGTTTTTGAGCTTGCATAGTCATTGTTCCTTTCTTACATTTGGTAGATAGGTACTGGTAACAAATACTTCTTTTAAATTAAAATGGGATTTAATTTTTTTGGCAGCTTTACTACAAGTTTCTTCATCATCAAAAATACCAAATACAGTTGGACCACTGCCACTCATTAATGAATTAATAGCACCGAGAGATAACATTTCTTGTTTTATATCTAATATTTTAGGATGACGGACACCGGTTATGGTTTCTAGTACATTATACATATTATTATAGATTAAATTTTTATTTTGCGTATTAATACCTAATAATATTTTGTCAGTATTTGGGTGTTTTTTGATATTACTTAACACTAATTCCTTAAATACAGATTTAGTAGATACATTTACATTTGGCTTAGCTAATAAAATATAAGTTTGAGGAAATGTTGGTAGAATGGTTAATTTTTCACCAATGCCTTCAGCCAATGCTGTGCCACGTAAAATACAAAAAGGAACATCTGCACCAATATTAACTCCAATTTTCATAAGTTCTTTCTTTGTAAGATGAGTTTTCGCTAGCTTATTTAATCCGACTAAAACAGCTGCTGCATCAGAGCTACCGCCACCTAATCCGGCCGAAATAGGGATTCTTTTTAAAATATCAATATATACACCGCCTGATGTAGATGTTTCTTTTAAAAATAACTCGGCTGCTTGATAGGCAATATTTTTGTGGTTCGTCGGAAGCCACATTTTATTAGTTGAAATTTTAATAGAAGGGTCAATTGTTTTTGTAATAATTACAGTGTCGTGTAAATTTATGCTCTGCATAACCATTAAAAGTTCATGATAGCCATTTTCTAATTTGTTCAAAACGTCAAGTGAAATGTTAATTTTGGCAAGAGCTTTTACTCTAATCGTATCCATTCTAGCTCCTTTTCATGTATTGATTTAAATACAATTATAAGCCTAATTTTTCTATTATGTCAACAATAATGTTTTTTGAATACACAAATTTTATTGTTGTAATAAAAAGATTTTTTTTATATATAAATGCAATAAAGTGAAAATATTTTAGCATTTGAATGAGCTTAAATAGTATTTATAAAGTATATCAGTATAAAATTAATATACTTGATAAAAAAAAATTTAGTTTAATATTAAATATTCAAATTAGTACATACATATATTATAATATATGAATAAAATTAAAGGAGGGTGTTATGAAATCGTTTAAAAATTTATCGATAAAGTCTAAATTAAGAAGAATAATAGGTGTTTTAGCAATTACAACTGGATTGTTATTATTATTTGCTATTAATCGCTTTCAAACAATTAGAGCAGATCTGAACTATTATATGACGAATACACACACAGTACAAAATAGCGTAATGAATTTAGTCACAAATCTTGAAAGTATACAAAAAAACTTTTATGCTATTGTTTTAGATAAGGATTCGCAAATGGATCGAGAGTATATAGATAAAATAAATCTAGCTGTAAAACGAATAGAGTCATCAATAGAAATATTAAAAAAATTGGAATATAATTATCTAAAAAATGAATTATTTACAGAACTAGAGAAATTTTTTTCAATGCAGATATCTTCAGAGCAAGTAAAGGCTATTTCAGAAGAAGACGTGCAGACAATATTTGAAATTATTAAAAAATCAATTATTCCAATTGAGGATAGCATTTTAGAAATTTTAACGGATATGTTAACAGAAAATAATAAAGAAAGAAATGAATTAATGCTTGACGTTAGCAGGACTATTAATTGTGTTATAATATTCTTATTTATAGGATTTTCGATAGCATTACTTATAGCGATATGCATGTATTATTTAGCGAACCAATCAATTTTGTACCCGATAAAGGATTTAACTAACATAGCCAAAGAAATGTCTCGCGGAAACTTAAAGAATGATCTATCCTACTCGGCTGAAGACGAAGTGGGCCAACTTTCTATGGAAATGAAACATATGATTATAATGTTGAATAAGTATATATTTCAAATAGAAGAAAGTTTGCATGAAGTAAAAAATGGAAACATGACTAAAAAAATTAAAATGGATTTTGAAGGCGACTTTAATTATATTAAAGAAAACATTAATGCAGTTATTAGAGTGTTAAATGCTACTTTAATTCAAATTTCGGATTCTGCAGCAAAAGTTGAAAGAAAAGCTAGTGCGTCTACAGCGGAAGTTGCCATTTTAGCTGATGGTGCTCAAAAACAACATAATGTAATCAATCAATTTGTAGATCAAATGGATAATTTATATAATAAAGTAAAGCATAATATTTCAGCCACAAATGCAACTAATGAATTAGTTGTAGAATTAAAGTCAATCTCCGTAAAATCACAAAATAATATAGAAGCTTTATTAAACACAATGGACGAAATAACCAAATCTATATCAAATGTAGAAAATTTTGTTAATGTCATTAATAGTATCGCTGCTCAAACTAATTTGCTAGCCTTAAATGCTTCTATAGAAGCAGCACGAGCCGGCGATGCTGGAAAAGGTTTTACGGTTGTAGCCCAAAGTATCCGTGAATTATCCGTAAGAAGTACTATACAAGTTAAAGAAATTGAAGACTTAATTATAAGATGCGTCAATCAAGCCAAACATGGTAATGAGAAAGTCGCTGTTGCTTCGACCGCTTTTAAGGAAATATCTCACAAAATTACTGAGGCCACTGTTTTAAATAAAGAATTATTGAAAACTTCTAATGAGCAAAATGATGTACTCTTTTACTTGAAAGATGAAATAAAACAAATCTCTGCTATAACCGATGAAACAACAAAAGCAGCAAATAAAACTTCTCAATTAAGTGATGATCTATGTGTTGAAGCAAAAACATTATTACAATTGATGGAAAAATTCAACATTAAAGAAGAACTTGAATTGGATTAAATTGGGTTTAAAAAAATTTGAATTAAGGAGGACTTATTTTTGGATAAACGATTGAGTATTTTAATTTCTATGATAATATTAACTTTAGTAGGTTGTTCGACGACCGAAGAAGATATATTAACGTTGGGTTGTAGTAATTTTTCTGATTCATTAGACCCAAGTGCTTCTCCAAATTCAGCTTGGGGAACGGCTAGATACGGAGTGGGAGAAGGTTTATTTAGATTTGATGATTCCATGAATGCACAACCACATTTATGTGATTATTATGAGGTAAATGAAGAAAAAACAATTTGGAAATTTCATATACGAGATGGTGTAAAATTTTCTAATGGAAAAGATTTAAGCGCATCTGAAGTAGTTAAAAGTCTAGAATATTTATATGAACAAGAACGAACTTTTAAAGGTACAAATAAACCAAGTCAATACCTAGAGTATAGTAGCATTATAGCGGATGATTTAACAAATGTAGTTACTATCACAACCAAACAGCCTTATGCCGATTTAACGAAAGTACTCGCCCATGTGAATTACATAATCTTAGATGTAGCCAGTAACCTAAATGTAGCACCGACTGGAACTGGCCCATATCGTATTACTAGAAACGAGATTGGTGTTTCTCTGTCTTTGGAAAAAAATAAGAATTATTGGGGTGGTGAAGTACCTTTTGAAAAATTAGAAGTCCTTTATATGGAGGATAGTACAATAAAAGCTATGGCCTTACAATCTGGAGATGTCGATATTGTAGACAGCATTACAACGGCTCATGATTTAAAATTATTAAGAGATTCACCTGATTTTAATGTGGCTGAAACAGTGAGCACTAGGACAGCATTTTCTTATATAAATTATGAGGGCATTTTAAAAAATGATGTTCTAAGAGAAGCCATATTATTAGCTATAGATGATCAATCAATTGCAGAAATAACTTTAGGCGGAGTTTATACTGCCGGATATGCAGTCCTTCCGTTAACATTAGATTACGGATATTCAGAGTTAAAAGATAAGACACCATTTAATTTGGAGTTAGCCAAACAAAAATTAGATGAAGCTGGGATAATAGATAAAAATGGCGATGGAATTAGAGAGTTGAATGGCCAAAATATAACTATAGATTATATAAGTTATGTGATGAAAAGTTTAGACATTGTGGCCGAAGCAGTTTCTGCTAATTTAAATGATTTAGGACTAGTCGTAAATTTATCCGTGTTGGATTCTGATACACATTGGAATATGGTTGTAAATAAGGAATTTGATTTAGCTATAAATAGTTGGTTAACAGTTCCGGTAGGTGATCCGATAGGATTTCTTAAAAATTGGTATAGTAAAAGTGATATTAATTATAGCAGTTATAAAAATGATGAATATGACATATTATATGAATCGCTTTTATCAGAAATAAAATTAGATTATCAGAAAGCCTTAATAAAAAGAATGCAACAAATATTAATAGATGATTGTGCGGTTTTAATTAATGGATATTACGAGAGTAATTTATCCAGCACCAGTAAAATAGAAGGAGTAAAAATGCCGATGTCTGAAAGTTTTTGGATTACCACTGATATTAAACCAGTGTTGAAGGCAGAATAGCAAATTTGGGCGAGAGAAAATTCTCGCTTTTTTTTAGCGAAAAATTTATGTAGTCGGATATTAAATGTAGAATAGCAAACTTGGGCGAGAGAAAATTCTCGCTTTTTTTAAGCGAAAAATTTATGCAGGCAGATATTAAACCGGCGTTAAATGCAGAGTAGCAAACTTGGGCGAGAGAAAATTCTCGCTTTTTTTAAGCGAAAAATTTATGCAGGTGGATATTAAACCGGCGTTAAATGCAGAGTAGCAAACTTGGGCGAGAGAAAATTCTTGCTTTTTTTTAAGCGAAAAATTTATGCAGGCGGATATTAAACCGGCATTAAATGCAGAGTAGCGAACTTAGGCGAGAGAAAACTTTTACTTTTTTTATGCGAAAAATTTTTGTAAATCTTGATTTGATTATAATCTAAATTTATTTGCCAAGAATTGGCGGGAATATTTTTTTAAAATTTTCAAAAAACTATTGACATGAAGTTTTTATTATGTTAAAGTATCAAATGTGATTAGCACTCGCCATTAATGAGTGCTAACAAAAACTAAAGATGGAAGGTGGAGAAGTGTGAATGAAAGAAAAGTTCGTATTCTTGAAGCAATCATACAAGATTATATACAAACTGGTTCACCAGTAGGATCTAGGACACTTTCTAAAAAATACGATCTAAAACTTAGTTCGGCTACAATAAGAAATGAAATGTCAGATCTGGAAGAACTTGGTCTTATAACACAACCACATGCTTCATCCGGACGCATTCCATCCGATAAAGGATATAGATTATACGTAGATAACCTTATGAGTAAAGAGGATTTAGGTCCTGAGCTTAATAATGTTATCGGAAAAATGTTGCACGATAAAATGAATAATATTGATTCTTTGATAGAAGAAACAGCCAAATTAGTAGCGTTAACAACTAATTATGCTACTATAGCTAGTACGTTTCCAATTAATAAGCCAATAGTAAAAAGAGTTCAGATAATGCCAGTTGAGTCAAGACATATTGTTTGCGTTGTTGTTACCGACGCTAATTTAGTTAGACATCAGTCCATAAATACTGATATAGAAGTTTCGGAATTATTAGCAATGCAGTTAACAACAATTTTAAATGATAGTATTATGGGTATGACAGCATTAGATTTAAGACAATGCAATATTGACATGATAGAACAACCGTATAAACTCCTTGTTATAAAAATTATAAATACAATAATCCAGATTTTATCTGAAAAAAACTATAGTCAGGTATTTGCTCGAGGTACGACCAATATTTTAGATTTTCAAGAATTTAATGATATGCACAAAGCTAGAGAATTATTAGAACTATTAAATAAAAAACCATATTTAAACAGTCTATTAGCCAAGAGTTCTACTAACGCAGTCAGCATAAAGATTGGCGAAGAAAACAATAATGAGTCAATGAAAGAATGTAGCGTAATTACTACCACTTACAAAGTAGGTGAATGTACTCTCGGTTCTATTGGAATTATTGGGCCTAAGCGGATGAATTATAGTCATGTAGTAAGTTTACTAGAGCAAATTTCAGCACAACTTACTCAGATGTTTGGAGCGGATTTTATATAAAAAAATAAGCGGAAAGGGATTTTTTATGAAGAAGAAACAGCAAAAAGACATTCCTGCTCCTGAAATGGAGGAAATATTAGAAAATGTTATAGTTGAAGAGCCAGAAAAAACAGCCGAACCAACTATGGATGAAGAAGAAATATCTGAAGACCAACAAAATGAACATTCTAAAGAAAATGATCCTAAAGTAGTTAATATATCAGATAAGGCAAGTAAAGATCACAATTTAGAAAAGTTACAACGTTTAATGGCCGAGTTTGATAATTATAGAAAAAGAACTGAAAAAGAAAAATCTATGGTCTATGATATGGCCGTTAGTTCAATTGTAACAGATTTATTAGGAATAATAGATAATTTTGAAAGAGCCTTAAAGCAGGAAACTTCAGATCAAGCTTTTTATGATGGTGTATCGATGATTTATAAGCAATTGATAGCTACACTAGATAAAATTGGCATTAAAGTAATTGAAACAGAGGGCCAAGAATTTAATCCGAAGCTTCATAATGCTATCTTTCATATAGAGGATGATAATTTACCCAAAAATTATATAGTAGAAGAATTACAAAAAGGTTATACTTTTAAAGATAAGGTACTAAGACACAGTTTAGTGAAAGTAGCAAATTAGTAAAAATAAGTGTTCATTATATAATAGTAGCAGAATTGCAAAAAGGTTATACTTTCAAAGATAAGGTGTTAAGACACAGTTTAGTGAAGGTAGCAAATTAGTAAAAATAAATAATGTTTAGATACAAAGTATAGTATAAGTAAAAATTGGAAATAATCGTAAATAGGATATATGGATAACTTATAAATATAAAATATTTGGAGGGAATTTATAATGAGTAATAAAATAATTGGAATTGACTTAGGAACAACAAATTCATGTGTATCCGTTATGGAAGGTGGAAAACCGATTGTTATAGTTAACGCAGACGGTGGAAGAACTACTCCTTCAGTAGTTGCCTTTACAAAAGATGGAGAAAGATTAGTTGGTGATACAGCAAAGCGACAAGCCATTACAAACCATGATAGAACAATAGCTTCTATCAAGAGATATATGGGTACAAACCACAAAGTAACCATAGACGGCAAAGCTTATTCTCCTCAAGAAATTTCGGCAATAACTCTTCAAAAATTAAAAGCAGATGCAGAAAGTCACTTAGGTGAAAAAGTAACTAAAGCCGTGATCACTGTACCGGCTTACTTTACGGACGCTCAACGTCAAGCTACAAAAGATGCGGGTAGAATCGCTGGATTAGAAGTAGAAAGAATTATAAATGAGCCGACAGCAGCAGCGTTAGCCTATGGACTTGAAAACGAACAAGAGCAAAAAATAGTTGTTTATGACTTAGGTGGAGGAACATTCGACGTTTCCATCATAGAAATTGGTGATGGAGTAATCGAAGTTTTGGCTACAAGCGGAGATAATCACCTTGGTGGAGATGACTTCGACCAAAGAATTATAAGATTCTTAGTAGGTGAATTCAAAAAAGTAAACGGTACTGATCTTTCTTTAGATAAGATGGCTATGCAAAGAATAAAAGAAGCAGCGGAACAGGCTAAAAAAGAGTTGTCTACAAAAACTACAACACAGATTTTGATTCCATTTATTACTTCTGCAGGACAAAACTTGGATGTAACTTTATCAAGAGCGAAATTCAATGACTTAACTCATGATTTAGTAGAAAAGACTATCGGACCAGTTAGAAGTGCCCTAAAAGATGCGGACTTAACAGCATCGGATATAGACAAAGTCTTATTAGTAGGTGGATCCACACGTATACCAGCTGTACAAGAAGCGGTTAAAAAGATTATAGGAAAAGATCCATTTAAAGGAATAAATCCAGATGAGTGTGTAGCTATAGGTGCAGCGATCCAAGGTGGAAAATTAGCTGGAGATGCTGGAGCTGGGGATATTCTATTATTAGATGTAACTCCGTTAACATTAGGAATTGAGACATTAGGTGGAGTAGCAACTTCGTTAATTCAAAGAAATACAACCATACCGACTAAGAAGAGCCAAATATTCTCAACAGCAGCGGACAATCAAACAGCGGTTGACATTCATGTTGTTCAAGGTGAGCGTCCTATGGCAAATGACAATAAGACAATAGGTAACTTCAAATTAGATGGAATCCTCCCAGCTCGTCGAGGTACACCACAAATTGAAGTAACATTCGATATAGATGCGAACGGTATAGTTAAGGTTTCAGCTAAAGACCTGGGAACAGGAAAAGAGCAAAACATTGTTATTACAGCTAGCACAAACTTATCCGAAGATGAAATAAACAGAGCTGTAGAAGAAGCGGAAAGAAATGCAGAGGCCGATAAAAAGCGAAAAGAAGCTATCGACGCAAAAAATGAAGCAGACAGCATGATCTTCCAAACTGAGAAAGTAATAAACGACAGTGCTGATAAAATTGATCCGGCCGACAAAGCGGATTTAGAAGTAAAATTAGAAGAATTAAAAAGATTAAATGATTCTATAGACATGGCGAATATAGATGATTATCAAATTGAGGCGTTGAAATCAGCAAAAGAAGAGCTTACTCAACTTTTCTATAGCATTTCTGAAAAAATGTATGCACAACATGCTCCTCAAGAAGGACCGGATGATTATGCCGGTGCGGGAATGGGCGGAAATCCAAATGATGATGTAATAGACGCAGATTTCAAAGAAGAATAACAGTATATTTTATTAAGTCAAAGAGTGGACTGTCCTCTTTGACTTTTAATGCGTTATAGATAATATAAAAAAGAATAGACTGTCTTCTTTGATTTTTAATGTGTTATAGGTAATAGGAAAAGAGTAGATTGTTCTCTTTGGTTTTTGATTATAGGTAATAGAAAAAGAGTAGACTGTCCTCTTTGGTTTTAATGCATTATAGAAATAAAAAAATTAATTTTGGTGGTGGCAAAACATGGCAACAAAGAAAGATTATTATGATGTGCTTGGGGTAAACAAATCTTCAAGTGAATCGGAAATAAAAAAGGCTTATAGAAAAGTAGCAAAGAAGTATCATCCTGATACAAATCCGAACAATGCAGATGCAGAAGCGAAGTTTAAAGAGGCTTCAGAAGCCTATGAAGTGTTAAGTGATTCAGATAAGAAAGCAGCATACGATAGATTCGGCCATAGTGCGTTTGAGCAAGGAGCCGGAGGAGCCGGAGGAGCCGGTGGTAGTGGAGGATTCGGTGGGTTCGGAGGATTTGGCGGGTTCGATGGGTTTAGTAGCAGTGGCGGATTCGATTTTGAAGATATATTTGGTGACTTATTTGGTGGCGGAAGTAGCCGAAGAAGTTCTAGAAGAGGTCCAAGGCCGGGAGCGGATATAGAGCAGAGTTTAAAGATCAGCTTTTCAGAGGCCGCTTTTGGTATATCTAAAGAAATCTCTATCCAAACTTATGAAACATGCCCGACCTGTCATGGAAATAAAGCAAAGCCAGGAACGAATCCAGAAACATGTCCTAAGTGTAACGGAACAGGTCAAATTAAAACAATGCAAAGAACAATACTCGGAAACATGCAGACAACAACAACGTGTGATATGTGTAAGGGTGAAGGAAAAATAATAAAAGAAAAATGTCCAACATGCCGTGGTACAGGTAAAGTTAAAACGACTCAAAAAGTAACAGTAGATATACCAGCCGGTATTGATAATGGCCAAACATTAAGGGTTAGTGGAAAAGGCGAAGCTGGAGATGCTGGAGCACCACATGGGGATTTACTTATTACGATATATGTTCAACCGCATGAAATATTTAAAAGAGACGGAACCAGCGTAAATATGAGAATGCCGATTAGCTTCAAACAAGCAGCTTTAGGCGCAGAAGTTTCGGTACCAACTTTAGACGGAAACGTAAAGTTAGAATTAAAAGAAGGAACTCAAACCGGTTCTAAATTTAGACTTCAGGGCAAGGGTATTCCAAATCTTAGAAATCCTAAAATAAGAGGAGACCAGTATGTAGAAGTGTACGTGGAGGTACCAAGAAACCTTTCTCCTGCTCAAAAAGAATTGTTAGAAAAATTTGATTCTAATACAAAAGATAGTCATCAACCAGAGCAAACAAAATTTAAACAAAGATTAGAAAAGCTTGAGAAGTTATTTAAAAAATGAATAAAACTGGATTTCTAAGAAGAAAATCTATCCCCTGCTAGTACCATAGTAGGGGTTTTTATGAATTACGAAGTATGAATAGGAGTATGTTTTTAATGGATTATATAGAATTTAAAATCGAAACCACTACAGAAGCTGTAGAAGCTATTAGCTATTTTTTATCTGATGATTTGGAGGCCGGGGTGGAAATTTGCGACCCAAAAGATGCTTTGAATCAAGATAAAACTCAAACCTGGTATGACTTCATAGATCAAAGTTTATTAGACCAAGATATGGATACCGTTTATGTAAAGGCTTATTTTAACAAGGGAATCGATATAACTGAACATAAAAAAATTATCGAAAATAAATTACAACATATAAGTGAATTTCTAAATGTCGGTTCAGCCAAAGTTACGGTTACAGAAATACCTGAAGAAAAATGGGCTAATGAATGGAAAAAATATTATAAAGTCTTTAATATTACAAACAACGTCATAATAAAGCCGTCTTGGATAGATCATGAAAAAGAAGAGAATATGATTACTATAGAAATGGATCCCGGCATGGCTTTTGGATCCGGAACGCACGAGACAACATCTATGTGTGCAATATTGTTAGAACAGTATATTAAATTCGGGGACCATGTCTTAGATGTCGGTACGGGTAGCGGCATTTTGGCCATTATAGCTGCAAAAATGGGTGGCGATGTTTTAGCTATAGACATCGATCCGATGGCCATCAAAGTAGCAAAAGAAAATGTAGAAAATAATAAAGTAGACGTGATATTAAAAGAAGGCAATTTACTTGAAGTCGTAGAATCCAAGGCCGATATAGTCGTTTCTAATATAATCGCAGATATAATAATTTCCTTGGCTGACCAAGTTAAACGTATGATTAAATTCGATGGTGTGTGGATAGCATCCGGAATTATAGACACTCGAAAAGACGAAGTCGTAGACGCAATAATAAAAAATGGCTGGGAAATAATTGATATTGTAGCCAAAAATGAGTGGATAGCTTTGGCAATGAGAGCAGGCCAATAATGCCGAAATATTTTGTTGATAAATCAAATATAAAAGATGGGTGTATCATTATAAATAACGACGAAAACGTTCATCATATAAAAAATGTGATGAGAGCTAAGATCGGAATGGAAATATATATAGGTGATAAGGAGAACAATAATTATAAATGTAGCATATCCGAGATAGATAAAGAAAGCTTAACACTAAAAATAATTGAGAATATAGAAATAGACGTAGAACCAGCCATAGATGTGGTATTATTCGCATCGATAATAAAAGGCGAAAAAATGGAATGGGTTATACAGAAAGCTGTTGAGCTAGGTGTAGCAAAAATTATACCGATGATAACAAAACACTGTGTAGTAAAAATAGAGTCCGAAAAGAAAGCTTATGCAAAAGTAGAAAGATGGAACAAAATAGCTGAGTCGGCAGCGAAGCAATCCGGACGAGGAATAACAGTAGAAATTGCAAATCCGATAAAGCTAAATGAAGCATTAAAGTTGGCGAAGGATAACTTGGATGCAAACGTAATACCATACGAAAAAGAGAATGCACAAACATACAAATCTTTTTTATGCAATACTAAAATGAAAAGCTTAGGCATTTTTATAGGACCCGAAGGTGGTTTTGCTACCGAAGAAATTGAATTAGCAGAACAATTTGGAGTTATACCAGTAACTTTGGGTAAGATAATTTTAAGGAGCGAGACAGCCAGTATAGCTTCGGTAGCTATTGCGATATATGAGACGAATAATTAAAATTAGGGGCTGTCGCATTAACAATTCCAAATATTAAATTCTGTATAACAGAAAGACGATGAAAACTTGCAAAATTTACAATTTACTTGAAAGCAACAAAATCTTGCATGCACGCTTTCTCCCTCCGTCACTTCGTGACACCTCCCTTTCGTGCGACAGCCCCTTTTTTATATCTTGAATTTTATCAATATAAAAGAAATTGGTGCTAATTTCACACAAAGATTAATATACTTTTTATACAAGTATATATAAATAAAGGAGGAAAAAGATTTGTGGACTTTAGTATCGTTTGTATTTTTTACGGCTTTGGTAGCAATCATATCATGGTATATGACGAAGAGCGAAGATTTATCGACTAATAAAGGATATTTTTTAGCGGGGAGAAGTTTAACCGGAGTAGTAATTGCTGGCTCATTAATTTTGACGAATTTATCGGCGGAACAATTGGTCGGACTAAATGGCAATGGATTCAGTAGTGGACTAAACGCTATGTCTTGGGAAGCTACATCTGGGATTACGCTAGTATTTATGGCATTAATCTTTTTACCGAGATATCTTAAAGGTGGTTTCACAACCATACCGGAATTTTTAGAAGTGAGGTTTGATAAAGGTACAAGAAATTTGGTAACTGCATTATTTTTAATGAGCTTAGCCTTAGTGACGTTGCCTATAGTATTGTACGCAGGTGGTATAGCGTTAAATTCATTGTTTAACGTAAGTGAATTATTATCCATTTCGGATAGCCAAGCTTTGTTTTTAGTTATCGCCGCCACAGGAATTATCGGTGGAATATATGCTATATTTGGTGGATTAAAAGCTGTGGCAGTATCTGATACGATCAATGGAATCGGCCTATTAATAGGCGGATGCATGATACCATTTTTAGGATTACATGTACTCGGCGATGGAAGCATAATAGAAGGTTTTGATAAATTAGTAATCAATTCAGCAGACCGAATGAACGTGATGGAAGGCGTAGGAAATAATATTCCATTTAGCACAATATTTACGGGCATGTTGTTAGTAAATACATTTTATTGGTGTACGAATCAGCAAATAGTACAAAGAGCTTTTGGTGCTAAGAATTTAAAAGAGGGTCAAAAAGGCGTTCTGTATGCTGGATTTATTAAAATGGCCGTACCGTTTATATTAGTAATACCCGGAATTATAGCATACGAATTATATGCGGATCAAATTTCACATCAAGATTCAGCGTATTCTATATTGGTGGCCAACGTATTGCCGGGTCCGTTAGTTGGATTTTTTGGTGCAGTTCTTTTTGGAGCGGTTCTAAGTTCGTTTAACTCCGCACTAAATTCGGCATCCACAATGTTTTGCTTAAATTGGTATAAACCCGTAGTGAAAAAAGATATAAGCGACAAAGAATTAGTAAGAGTCGGCAAAATTTTTGGTGTAGCTATAGGTATTTTTTCAATAATAGTAGCGCCGATGATAGCAAACGCTCCGGACGGATTGTATTCTTTCATGAAAAGTATAATGGGCTTCTTCAATATTCCAACTTTGACAGTAGTTTTAATGGGCTTTGTTACAAAACGAGTTCCGGCCATTGGAGCTAAGATAGCAATCTACTTTTTTATAATTGCTTATGCGATTCATACGTTCGTATATCCATTTCCAATCCATTACCTACATATTTATGGAATCCTATTTGTATTGTGTATAATCATCATGTTAATTTCGGGTAAAATAGCTCCAAGAAAAGAAGCTTATGTAGAAAAATCAACCGGCGAAGTGGATTTAGAATCTTGGAAATATGCTAAGCCAATCTCTGGGATTATTGCAACAACTTTGGTTTATATGTATGTAGTATTTTCTCCACTCGGCATAATATATCAGGGTGAAAATTATGGCCTTAGATTGCTAGTTATAACCGGAATTTATATTGTAGTTACAATTATAACTTATTTTGTAATCCTGAAAAAATTCAATAAATCATTTCTAGAAGAGCAAGCAAAATAGTAACAATTTGTGTTAGCAATAAAAAGTCAGCATTCGGCAAAATGGATGCTGGCTTTATTTTTCTCCACCGAGCAATCACCTATATGGCACTTCGTGACAGCTCCCTGATTATCAAAGGCGGGGAACTTAAGAATATTAGTCACAAAATTGCGGGGAAGCAGCCCTGCTCCCCTTCCAGGGGAGCTGTCAGCGCAGCTGACTGAGGGGTCCTACAAGTTGTGTTTACTTCGTTTTAATTTTTTACGGAGTGTGCTCCTTCGATTAATTTTCTTAAGTTCCCGGCTATGCCTTTCAGCGCAGCTGACTGAGGGGTCCTACAAGTTGTGTTTACTTCGTTTTAATTTTTTGCGGAGTGTGCTCCTTCGGTTAATTTTCTTAAGTTCCCGGCTATGCTAACTAATGGTGCGGGCAAACTGGAGCTGTTCAATGGCAGAAAAAAGCATAGCTCTCTACAGCGCCCTTATTATAGAAGATAAGCATTCTTTTTTGGAGCTGTTCAATGGCAGAAAAAAGCATAGCTCTCTACAGCGCCCTTATTATAGAAGATAAGCATTCTTTTTTGGAGCTGTTCAATGGCAGAAAAAAGCATAGCTCTCTACAATGCCCTTATTATAGAAGATAAGCATTCTTTTTTGGAGCTGTTCAATGGCAGAAAAAAGCATAGCTCTCTACATCGCCCTTATTATAGAAGATAAGCATTCTTTTTTGGCGCTGTTCAATGGCAGAAAAAAGCATAGCTCTCTACATCGCCCTTATTATAGAAGATAAGCATTACTCAAAGATGCTGTTTAATGGAGGCTCAGACACACATTTTAAACTCATTGTGGTTTCTTAGTTTAATGTTAGACAGCACAGACAAGTCCCCATCGTCATCAATACATACATCCACAGCACTTTCTGTCTTTCTTTCCTCGGATTTTTGGGGCTCCGCGGACAGTTTTCAGGATGCGGTAAGAGTGGTAGGCCCGACATCCTGAGCCACATTCCCTGGATTCCTCTGGGGTTTGCCTGTGTTCCGGGGGAAGTCTGCTCTGTGTTTATTTTACCTTCTGTTGCTCCGAATTCTCTGCTCCACACCGGGAGGGAAGAGAAAACAAAAACATTTAGAAAGAGAACCTCACCTACATCCTCCTCACTGCCTCACACTTGCATGTACTCGAAAGTCTCAGACATAGATATCACGTCTTCACGCATGAACATAATGGAGACCTCCATCAGTGTTCATGTGAGAGTCCCCGCAGGCTTTAGGACAAAGATGGCACTATTCTGCTGACAAGGGGAATGTCAAAAAAATTTATACAGCTGTACATCTGAATACAGTTTCTTAAAGCAATTTCTTAAAACACTAGCAGTTAAACATTTTGCAAGCTTTCCCTTGCGATGATGGCACAAGTTTACATGTTGTGACTCCAGATTTGCTTTATTTCAACTCTGTATAAAATTCTGCAAAACTCAGAACACTTCCTGATGCTGTGATTGAAGGAATGTTTTTCCTCTTCATAGTACTATTGATGTGATGAATAATGCAGAACTTGTTGCTATTGCTCAACAATAGTGGTTTCCATTCAAGGTTTTCCCCTTTTTCATATTCTATTTAATTTGAAGGACGCACATATAAGATGAGTCGTCTGCTGAAGCTGAAGTGTCTCCTCTCATGCAAACGTCATGCAGGCAACACCGGTCAATGTTTTTCTGTTTTTACCTATTCACACTTTCATTAGTTCAAGGGCCCCTACTAACAGCTATTTTTATCATCTATTAAATAGCAGACTATTTTGTCTAATACTCAATTCATTGTTTGGT
>LNZM01000160.1 GCA_002007295.1 Candidatus Epulonipiscioides saccharophilum
ACAACTCCACATGAAATACCCAAATGTAATTTTATACGGCAGCGAAACAGGTTCTACTGTTAGCACCAGAGGATATTTCGAAAAAACTGCCTCCATCGAGCATCCTATAAAGCCCAAATCAAATTTGAAAGAATCATCATTCGATCTAGGTTCGCCAAACTGGGCCTATCCATACGAACGAGAATTTTTAGCACAAGATCAATATCCTTTCGTTTTTGGCGAATTCGTTTGGACCGGTTTCGATTATATCGGCGAACCTACCCCGTATAGAAACCATTTTCCTGCTAGAAGTTCTTATTTTGGCATCTACGATTCGGCTGGTATGGAAAAGGATCGAGTGTATTCTTTTAAAAGTAAATGGACCGACGAAAAATTTATTCATTTAATGCCTCATTGGAACTGGGAAGACGGCGACATTGTTGACGTGCATGCTTACTCCTCTTGCGATAAAGTAGAACTATTTTTAAATGATAAATCTTTAGGTATAGCCAAAAAAGACTCCAAAGACGAAACCAAAAGCCACAGATTTATTTGGTCTGCTATTCCTTATGAAAAAGGCGTATTACGTGCCGTCTCTGTAGATAATCCGAGCATAACCGCAACTATGCAAACAGCTAGAGAGCCGTACACAGTCTTAGTAGAACCAGAAAAGGTCGTGATCTCTGCCGATGGCGATGCTCTTTGCTACATTCGATGTACCATTGTCGATAAAGAAGGTACCGTTTGCCCATGCAGTGATATTCAGCTTAACTTTTCCGTAACTGGCCCGATAGAATATATTGCGGCCGACAGTGGTTACCAAGCTGACGAAAGAACTTTCGGCGAGCCTTATTGCAAAACTTTAAGCGGAAAATGCATGGTCATTATACGAAGCATTAAAGATAAGCCCGGCACCGGAATATTAACCGTTACTTCAGAACTCGGCACCCAAACAGCGGAAATAGATACTGTGGCCGGAAAAGTCCAAATGCAAGAAATACCACCAGCTTTTCGCAAATAAATGTGCGTGACTTTAGCTGTCTGTTGCACAGCTAAGGTCAAGTGCGTCGCTTCGATCTTTTACTTTATCCGTCAGCTTCGCTTACGAAGCTCAAGTGCATAGCTTCGATCTTTTACTTTATCCGTCAGCTTCGCTCTTTTACTCTATCCGTCAGCTTCGCTGCCACCTTCCGGGGGACGGAAGGCTTAAGTGCGCACTACCTTACAATGTCGTGAAGACTGAGAGGGGCACTGTTTCTCCGAATTTTTTCGCTCGCACTTAGCTTTAGATGCGTAAATCCATTCGTCAGCTACGCAAAAAAAAAGAGTCCTTTAAAGGGACTCTTTTTTTAATTTATTACATCATTCCAGGCATTCCGCCCATTCCCATTCCGCCGCCACCCATTGCTGGCTCTTCAGATTTAATATCTGCTACGATACATTCTGTAGTTAAGAAAGTGGCTGCCACTGAAGTAGCATTTTGCAATGCGCTTCTAGCAACTTTAGTTGGGTCAATAATTCCGTCCTCAACCATGTCTATATATTTTTCAGTGAGAGCATTGAAACCTTTTCCATTCTCTAAAGATTTTACGTCGTTAACTATTACCGCCGGTTCTAAGCCAGCATTGGCTACGATTTGCGCTAGTGGCGCTTCTAACGCCTTTAGGATAATTCTAACACCTGTTTTTTCTTCAGCGTGAGTTGAGTCTAATAAAGCGGCCACATCCTTAATAACGTGAATATACGCAGCTCCACCGCCCGGAATTATTCCTTCTTCGACAGCCGCTCTAGTCGCCGCTAAAGCGTCTTCCATTCTAAGTTTTTTCTCTTTCATTTCCGTTTCTGTCGCTGCTCCAACTTTAATTACAGCTACACCGCCAGCTAATTTAGCAAGACGCTCTTGTAATTTTTCACGATCAAATTCAGAAGTTGTTTCTTCTAACTGACGGCGAATTAAATTTACTCGACTAGAAATGTCTGATTTATCGCCATAACCATCTACGATCACGGTATATTCTTTGCTAACTTTAATACTTTCGGCTCTACCCAACTGATCCATAGTAGCTTCTGCTAAGTTTAGTCCAACTTCTTCGGAAATTACGACACCGCCAGTTAACGTAGCTATATCTTGAAGCATCTCTTTTCTTCTGTCACCAAAACCAGGAGCCTTTACAGCTATACAATTAAAAGTTCCACGAAGTTTATTTACAACCAAAGTTGCTAACGCTTCTCCCTCTACATCTTCGGCTATAATTAGGAGTCTAGATCCACTTTGAACGATTTGCTCTAGTATTGGCAAAATTTCTTGTATGTTAGATATTTTTTTATCTGTTATTAATACATATGGGTTGTCTAGAACAGCTTCCATTTTATCCGTATCTGTAACCATATAAGGAGATAAATAACCTCTGTCAAACTGCATACCTTCAACAACATTTAGTTCGGTCGTCATAGTCTTGGATTCTTCGATAGTGATTACACCATCATTCGATACTCGTTCCATAGCATCGGCTATTAGAATACCAACCTCTTCGTCTCCCGCAGAGATTGCGGCAACTCTAGCGATATGATTTTTACTTTCAACCGGTTTACTAATGTTCTGAATCGCTTCAACTGCTACATTAGTTGCTTTTTGCATTCCTCTTCTTATGATTATCGGATTGGCTCCCGCTGCCACGTTTTTCAAACCTTCTGTTATCATTGCCTGGGCTAATACAGTAGCTGTTGTTGTTCCGTCTCCGGCTACATCATTAGTTTTTGTAGAAACTTCTTTTACTAATTGTGCTCCAATATTTTCGAACGGATCATCCAACTCGATTTCTTTAGCTATTGTTACTCCGTCGTTTGTTATCAACGGTGTCCCATATGACTTGTCCAATACTACGTTACGTCCTTTAGGTCCTAAAGTTACTCTTACTGCGTTTGCAAGTTGATCTACTCCAGATTGTAATGCTACTCTAGCATCTGTTCCAAACTTCATTTGCTTTGCCATTTTCTTCGTTCTCCTTTTTGCTTTTTATATTTATTCTATTATTGCTAGTATATCTTTTTGACTTACTATCACATAATCTTCTTTTTCTAGAGTAACTTCGTTTCCGGAATATTTCGAATAAATGACTCTATCACCAACTTGTAATTCCATTTTGATTAACTTACCATCTTCTAGTATTCCAGGGCCAACTGCGATTACTTCCGCTTCTTGCGGCTTTTCTTTGGCTGCACCCGTTAATATTATTCCTGATTTAGTTTTTTCTTCGGCTTCTAAGTGTTTCAATACTACTCTATCGCCAAGTGGCTTTAATTTCATTTATTTTTCCTCCTAATTTCTTTTGTTAGCACTACTCGTATTAGAGTGCTAATTACAATTGGTATTATAATATATATATTATAATTGTCAAGTATTTTTTCAAATTTTTTTTTTTGCCAAGAGCCTCTTTTATCCTCTTCTAAAATAACTAGTTTTCTCTAGTCGAAAAAATAAATACTGCTGGATCCTTATCCGTATTTTAAAACTAAGCTTCTTTTACTTTCTTCTGAAATAACTTGTTTTCTCTAGCATAAAAAAATAAATATTGTTGCGCAAACCCTGCTAGATCCTTATACGTGTTTCTCGCAAAATTATCTATCACTTCTATTTTGGTCGGCCCTTCATCGAAGTATAAGCCTTCCATAACTCGCTTTATCCAAACATCTGTAGGAAAAACTTCGGTGCGATGATATGCAAACAATAATACACAGTCCGCTACTTTCTTCCCTACACCTTTTATCTTCATTAGTTCTTTTCTGGCTTGTCCGGTTTCCATTAATGAGATCTCTTCTAGATCGACTTCTTTGGATTTTAACTTCTCTACCGCATCCTTTATATATGCTGCTCGAAATCCTAACTTGCAATCTACTAAATCCTGCAAACTTACTTTACTCAGTTCTTTTAATGTCGGAAAACTATAATAAGTTTCGTTGTTTATTTCCTGAAATATTACGTTTCCAAATCGCTCAGCCATTTTATCAATACACTGCTTTATTTGTGGGATCGATTTTTGTTGGGATATAATAAACGATATCAGCATTTCAAATGGATCTTGTCTTAGTATTCTTATACCACACCCATAACGGATAGCAGTTTTTATATGTTCATCTATTTCGTATAGCGTACTTTTTATATTACAATAATCTTCATCCAAATCCAAATAATGCTTCCAAAATGAATTAAATTCATCCAACGTTGTATTTTCTATTATTAACTGATCCTCCCGTTGAGATATATTAATAACTTTGTCTTTAGCAATAACGTTAAAATTGTCTGGTTCAATTTTGTAAAATCTGAAAATCTGTCCGCATTCTAGAGTTTGTGTAATATTAAAATCATTTACCTGTATGTCCATATGTGGTTCCTCGATTAAATTTATTTTCTATAAGTGTTACCAATTTTTTGGTATTTCAAACGTATTTTTGAAAAATTTATAAAAATTAAGGTTAAAAAAGGGATCCAAAGCTATAAATAAGAATCGTAAAATCCTGCCACAAAATTACTCAAAATAATAAAAGCTTTAATATCTAGTTTCGTTCCATCTCTTAGAATTTGTTTGGCTAAACTTTTACCTATTAAATATGGTGTAATATCCTCATCTGGTTCTAAATAATCCGTAGAAAGTTCTCCAGAACAAGTACAAAAAACAAGAGCAACTGACTCGTCAGACATCCCCGGTGTTAAGTACAATTTATCATTACATAATTCGGGTATAAACTTTTCAACCGTCAATCCAGTTTCTTCCTTCAATTCTCTAACGGATGTAGTAGAAATACTTTCACCGTTGTCTATTAATCCAGCAGGAAGCTCATAGATGTAGTCGTTTACAGGTAGCCTAAATTGTTTTATAGCAACTATACTTCTGCTATCTTTGTGTAGGGCCACTATCACGACGGCATCTGCATCGTCAACAGAGTGATTAAAAAATATATTCTCCAATTTATCTCTTTTTTTTCTAGTCGCTAACATCCAACTTTTATTTTGTTGAGTTTTGTTTTGATACACAATGTCGTACATACTTAAATATTTGGTTTGAACTAATTCTTTTAATTCTATTATTTTCATTTCGGCAAAAACCTCCAAATTTTTATTATATAACTATACTAAATTAGTATTACCAAATTTTCAAATATAACTCATAAAAAAATCGGATAAGAAATATCTACTCAACATAATAGGGTAATTCATTTATTTTGGGGGCCATAATTGCAAATTATGCATAAAAAAAACGGATAAGAAATATCCGCTCAACATAGGGGGTTGGTTCATTTATTTTGAATAAATTCTTTCACTTCTTCAATTGTATAATGTGGTATTTTAGAGTTAATTATTGCACTGCAATTATGGCATATCGGTATCAAATCTTTTTCTGGATCAACATTTAAATTATCCCAATTTTTAGCTTTAGCTTTAGTGTTGTGCACATCCATTAAATGTTCGAACTGATCACCGTATGTGTAGCCATAATCCATACCACAGATTTCGCAGCTAGCACCGTAATATTCTATACACTCTTGCTTCAGGATCTCCCATTTAGCTTTTGCTTCTTGCTCTTTTTTTGCTTCCAGATCGTTACTAGATTTTGTCTTTATTTCAAATGGCTTTCGTTGCATTTTTTGTAGTGCCAATGCTGCTGGCGTATCAAAGCTAGTAGCTAACATTCTCTCTATTTGTGCTAAGTCTTCTAAACTTGGTTCCGCCTCAAAATCCGGGTCTTCATCTTCCATTTCATCAGCAAAGAAATCATCGATGAAAGCATTGATTTTTTCATCATCGTCTAAATCATCATCCTTAAAACTAGGTTTAGATGATTTTAAATTGGACTTATCCTTTGTATCACTTTTTTCTCTTACTAAAGTTATGGATGGATTTGCTTTTTTATTATTCTTTTTTTCTCGGTCTAGATGCCCTATCGCCCCTATTTCATGCTTGTGAAGCATAGCATCTTGTTTTTCCGATTGATTAATCAGAGAGGCGCTTTTCAACTTATTGAGAGAATTACGGATGCTAGATTTACTATCCTCCAAAGTTTTTTGATCAAATTTAGAAGTATTGGCTCTATTTAAAGATTTTAGATCTAAAGAGTGTTTGTTGGATAAATCATAATCTGAATCAAATGATTCGGATGTAACCGGTTCACGATGAGTAGAAACAATTTTAGGCTTTGTTAAAACGTCAGGCTTAAGCCTTGCTGAAACTTCAAACTTAGGTGAAGCTTTAGGCTCTGACGAAACTTCCGGCTTAAGTCTAGCTGAAACTTCAGGCCTAGTTGAAACTGCAGGCCTAGTTGAAACTTCAGGCCTAGCTGAAACTGCAGGCCTAGCTGAAACTTTAGACTCTGACGAAGCTTCCGGTTTAAACCTAGCTGAAACTTCCAATTTATGCTCTAACGATATTTCCGGGTTAACCCTAGCAAAAACTTCAGAATTAGGTGAAACTTCAACTTCAAGTTCTGGTGAAAATTTAGATTCTACCTCAGCCTCTTGGCCCGAATTTACAGGGTATAGATCTTCTAATTGTTCCTTTTCAGTTTCTGGTGGTCCTATCATCTCATTTATAGCTGAATATAGATTAGGATGTAGTACTAAATCGAAGTTTTGGTTATCCTTAAATTTGCCTAATAACAAAATGTTCCACCATATTGCTTCTCCCTTATCGGATGTTGGTACCTCTATTTTTAAGTTTGCTTTTATTTTTTTGGCCAACATTGTTAATATTTCTTTATACGCATATTTCACGCTACCTAATGCTTTATAGGTTACTCTTACTTTTCCTAAATTATATATTTTTAATACCAATTCTTTGTTTTTTAAGGTAAAAATTTTATCATTTAAAAATAAATCTTTCCATTGTGCCTTAGATATATTAACAAGTTCAGTATAGTATACGTCATTAGAATTATTCGATTTAACTGGCATATTTTCACTCCCCACCTCAAGTACAGCATTAAAGTTGGATAACTGATTTCTTGATAATTCTCGTTTTAAATCAACTTCTATTTCTTTTGGCTTATAATTATATTCATCCAAACGTTTTTTACAAAAATCCTTTGCACTATCCGGTACGATGCTATCATATTTCGGGTTTAGTAATAAAACTTCTATAGATAAATCTAGTCGGCCAGCTTCCCACAGAGCCGAAAAGTCGTTAGTATAACTCGGTGCGTATATATACTTTAAGGCCGCCTGATATCCTCCGTATTCATTTATATATTTTAGCATATTCTGTGCTCTATACTTTACTTGGCTATTTATCTTTTTATACAAGCTAAGCATTTCCTTGCTAAATATTTCTTTTAATCTATCCATCTTTACTCCTTTAGTTATGCTCTTGTTTATATTATAATACAAATCATTAAAAAAATTCGTTCTTTTAAGTAAATTAACTGATTTTTCACTATTTTACTTTCTGCAAAAGAAAGCTACCAACAAGATCGTATTGGTAGCTTCTAAAAATTACTTATCGTCTTTATCTTCCCTCTCAAGATCTTCTTCTTCAAAATTCTTGATTTCAAGATATTCTACGTCATCGTCATCATCATCGGATAAATCTTCATACATATCGTCATCGTCATCGTCATCGAAGTATTCATAATACTCTTCTATATCTTCATCTTGTTTAGACTTGATATAAAGTACAATAGCTATTAATCCGGCTATCACAGTTATACTAAGAATAATCAAGCCACACTTATTCTCTTTTTCTTGTTGAGTAACAGTTAATTTTTCCTTAGCATCCTTGACAATTTGATTAACAATCTTGTCCATTTCTCGTTTGCTCATACAGGGTCTCCTTCTAAAAATATTTACTATATAGTGTTACTTTTTTTCTAAAAAATATACAAAAGTTAGCATATCATCTTAGAACTAAATATTCAAGTAGTTTGCTATAATTTTAATGACAATTTTATAATTTTTTTTCAGATTTCATAGTAGGGAAAAGAAGTACATCTCTAATAGATGAACTATTTGTTAAGAACATTACTAGTCGGTCAATACCAATACCTAATCCGCCGGTTGGAGGTAGGCCAAATTCTAAAGAAGTTAAAAAATCTTCGTCAATTTCACAAGCTTCATCATTGCCCAGTTTTTTAAGTTCTTCTTGTCTCTTAAATCTGGCACGCTGATCTATAGGATCATTTAATTCTGAAAATGCATTAGCTAATTCTCTACCAAAAATAAACAATTCAAATCTTTCAGTATATGCTGGATCGTCCTGTGCTCTTTTTGACAGAGGAGAAATTTCAACTGGATGGCGAATTATAAATGTTGGATTAATCAAATTTTCTTCTACATATTTTTCAAAGAATAAATTAAGGATATCACCTTTTTGGTAATATGGCAAGACCTCTAATTTATGTTCTGCTGCTATTTTTTTCGCAACCTCATCATTCGGTATAGAATTAAAGTCTATTCCCGAGTATTGTTTTACAGCATCTAACATGCTAATCCTAGCAAAAGGTTTCCCAAAATCTAGCTCTGTCCCACAATAATTGATCAGTTCTTGCCCTATAACTTTTTTCGTTACATGCTTAATCAGACGCTCTGTTAAGTTCATTATGTCCTCATAATCGACGTAAGCTTGGTACAATTCTAACATGGTAAACTCCGGATTGTGCCTAATAGACATTCCTTCATTTCTAAAAACACGTCCAATTTCATAAATTTTTTCAAAGCCGCCGACTATCAACCTCTTTAATTTTAGCTCCGGTGCTATCCTTAAATACATATCCATATCCAAAGTATTGTGATGTGTTACAAATGGCTTGGCAGCGGCTCCACCAGCAATAGTGTGGAGGACTGGCGTTTCAACCTCTAAAAATCCTTGATCATCCAAGAAACGCCTTATTTCCCTAATTATTAATGATCGCTTAATGAACGTATCTCTCACTTCTGGATTAACTATTAAATCTACATATCTTTGTCTATATCTCGTTTCCGTATCTTTTAGACCATGAAATTTTTCTGGAAGCACTTTCAAACTTTTTGAAAGCAACACCACCTCTTTTGCTCTTACAGATATCTCGCCCTTTTGTGTTTTAAACACTATGCCTCGGACTCCAAGTATATCGCCGATATCATATTTTTTAAATATGTCATAATTGTCCGGTCCTATCTCATCCTTCCTAACATAACATTGAACTTTTCCAGATTGATCTTGTAAGTGCACAAAGGACGCTTTACCCATATCTCGCTTTGCCATTATTCTCCCAGCTACAGAAACTTCTTTGCCCTCTAACTCTTCAAATTTATTTGCTATATCTAAACTTTCGTTAGTTATTTTAAATTTGGTCTGTAGAAATGGATCCTGGCCCGCTTCCTTTAGATTCTCTAATTTCTCCATCCTGATTCTTTCTTGTTCATTAATAGATAATTCCGTACTCATTTTATTCCTCCAAATAAATATTTTCTGCTAGTTCTTAAATTTTATTTTTCTGGCCCTAGCGAGGTTTCTACATCAACTATCTTTCCTGCGCCATGACCTAACATCGCAGTACCAATGGGTGATTTGTTCGATATCTTGCCATTTAATTAGCCTGCTAGTTCTTAAATTTCTATTTTAAGAATTTTGTACCTTTCTGGCCCTAGCGCAGTTTCTACATCCACTACCTCGCCTGCGCCACGGCCCAATATCGCAGCACCAACTGGTGACTCGTTCGATATCTTGCCGTTTAACGGATCCGCTTCTGTCGATCCCACTATCAGATATTCAACCTCTTCTTGATATGTCTCATCCCATAGTGTTACCTTGTGCCCTGGTTTTACTACATCCGTCTTCTCGTCGTCAGCGTCTATGACGATGACGTTTTTTAACATCTTTTCTATTTCTACTATTCTTGTTTCTATTTCTGCTTGCTTATCCTTTGCTGCATCGTACTCTGCATTCTCGGATAAATCCCCCTGCGCTCTAGCCTCCTTTAAGTCTTCCGCTACTTTATTTCGCTCGACAGTCTTTAATATTTCTAACTCGCTTTCTAATTTTAATACTCCTTCTTTTGTAAGTAATACCGCTTTGGCCATATAGATCTTTCCCTTCTTGACAAAATTTCATACCCTTTTTAAGTAGAAATATTAATAATAATTTTCATACCATTGTTAAGAGTAAAAATCTTAATAATAAACAATTATAAACTAGCTGTATAGACTTGTCAACATTAGTTGTTTTCTTTGTTTTTCCTTTTTCTTTATATATTTGCAAAACGTAACAATATTATAGAATATTTTTAAAAAATATCTTCTCTAAATATATTTTGTATGGTATAATAAAAAAAAAGAAGGGGTGTTAAATGCATGTACAATACATATGAATACGATATAACGGAGGCATTAGATATAGACAATCCATTAATGATAAAGGAACTAGAAGAACAAGCCGATACAAGTAAGGGCTTTATAGCACATTTTCATCTAGGAATTTGTTATTTAAACGCTATAAACGTTGACCAGGATTATGCAAAAGCCTTCTATCACTTTAAACTATCCGCAAGTTTCGGCTACGATGTAGCGGAATATTTTCTCGGTCTATGCTTTGAAAAAGGTATCGGAGAAAAAATAAATCCCGATAAGATGATATACTGGTATAAACGGGCAGCCGAAAATGATAATATAGAAGCAGCATATAAAATGGGCTTAATTTATTACCAAGGTAGCATTATCGAGCTAAATTATCTAGAGGCTCTTAAATATTTTAGACAAGCTGCAGAAGCTCAACATGCTTTGGCTATCACCAAATTAGCTATATGCTATTACTATGGCTTAGGTGTAAGAAAAGACTACAACAAAGCTGTGGAACATTTAGAAAATGTTATCGGTGAGGGTTTAGCCGAAACTCAATATTACTTAGGAAAATGTTATGAAAATGGATATGGTGTTAAAAAAAACTACGAAACAGCATATCAACTATATAAAAATTCAGCTGATCAAGGTTATGCACCATCAACTTGTGCCATCGGTGTATTATACGAAGAAGGATTAGGCGTAACCAAAGATATCGACCAAGCTCTAGAATGCTACTTTAAAGCTGAAGCAGAAGATATCCTAGAAGCTATATATCGAATCGGTTTATGCTACTCCACAGGAAAAGGTATAGAAAAAGACAAGGAAAAAGCTATCGAATATTTTAAAATAGCCGCTGATCAACAATATCCCTTAGCTGTATATAGATTGGGCCATTGTTATGAATACGGATCTGGCATATCTCAAGACCTCACCATGGCCATACAACTCTACAGATTAGCTTGCGATCTAGACTGTAAAGAAGCTATGTACACTCTAGGTCAGTGCTACGAAGAAGGGCGATTAATAGATAAAAATGACATCAAAGCAGCCAAACTTTACATGAAATCCGCAAACTTAGAATACCCCCATGCTCAATATAAATTGGCCCAATGCTATAGCGTCGGCATCGGCTTAGAAATAGATAAGAAAAAAGCCTTCGATTGCTATCTCTTAGCCGCTTACTCCGAGTTCATACCAGCAATGTATCATGTCGGCCTTTGTCTTTACGAAGGATTAGGTGTTGATCAAAAACTAAATAAAGCATTGATGTGGTTTGAAAAAGCCGCCGAAAGAGATCATGCATATTCCCAGTACATGATAGGCCTAATGAATGAAGAAGGACTGGGGACCGAAAAAAATTTACTAGAAGCAATAAAGTGGTATATAAAAGCTAGCACCAGTGGTGTCGCAGACGCTCAATTCAAATTGGGCTTTTTCTGTAAAGAAGGTATCGGCCAATCCAAAGATTACTCAAAAGCTGCTAAGTACTTCTACACGGCTGCCGCCAGCTCTCATTGCCAAGCACAATATTACTTAGGCTTATGCTACGAAGAAGGCTTAGGCGTCCCCCAAAATTACAGCGAAGCTGCTAAACTTTACCTTAAAGCCGCCGAACAAGGTCATGTAGAAGCACAGTGCGAGATAGGTCTATGCTATTACCATGGCAAAGGTGCCGAGGTTAATTATGAAAAAGCTTTCTACTGGTACGAAAAAGCGGCCGAAGCCGGTAACTGCGCTGCACAATATAATTTGGGCATCGCCTATAAATCTAACGCCGGTAATCGCAAAAATATGGACCTGGCTCAAAAATGGCTCACCCTATCTCAAGCCGAAATGGCCAAGCTAACCTGTTGAGAACTCTTTAATCTCTCAGTCAAGTGCGTCGCTTCGCTCTTTTTTACTCTATCCGTCAGCTTCGCTGCCACCTTCCGGGGGACGGAAAACTAAGTTCAAGTGCGTCGCTTCGCTCTTTGTTACTTTATCCGTCAGCTTCGTTGCCATCTTCTTCAAGAGGAAGGCTAAGATCCAGTACTTAGTTTATAACTTCATCCAATTCAAACTGCATAGCTTCTATATTAAGGCTACTATGGCTAGCACATAATTCAGAAAATTTTGTTGCTATAATTCAAAAATCATGATATGATAACAGAATAAATTTATGGATCTGAAAAGGAGATAATAAATACAATGAATAAAAAGTTTAAAATACTCACAATGATAGCCGGTTTTTCGATGTTAGCATCGATCTCCACGTTAACTAGCCATGTCTTTGCTGACACCGAAGTTAATCACATCATTGCCCCAACGGCTACATTGGATTTCAATACATACACAGAAAATTTCAACGCAACATTAAATGAAAATGAATTATTGCTAGCAAAAGAAGGTTGGGTAAAATTCGAAAACGTAGACTTCGGCGGCGGCTTAGAACACTTTGACATAAACGTTAGCACAGAAATAGAGAACGAGCCCTCTTCTATAAGAGTATTTTTGGATAACATGAACGGTATAGAAATAGCTGCCACTTCAGTAGAAATGCTTCCCGGCCAAACTGTAGACTATCGAGTAATGGGTGCCGACCTAGACAACAGCGTATCCGGTATTCACGATATCTATATCAAATCAGACGATCCCGTAAAAATAAATTGGGCCAAATTCACAAACATCGTAGAACACAAGGTTAACGGACTAACAGGTAGCTCTCTTACTTTTTCTCTCCAAAAAACTATCGACAGCATGAAACCTTACGATGTCCTTCAACTAGATAACCAAACATACGAAATGAGCAACGGAAGTTTGAAAATCCTAAAACCCATGACCATAAGAGGCTCCCAACCCAAAAATGAAAATTATAAAAATCTCGTCGGCGCTAGCGATCTTACCACCATCCTAAATGATATCGGTACCATCACCGTCCAAACCAACGACGTAAAAGTAGAACATCTCGAAATAATCAAAGATAATCATACCGGAATAATCTTTTCGGTCCGTGTAGATGGCTATCCGAATACAGCCAGTGACAAAATATACGAAGGTTTCGTTTTAAATAACGTAAAATTACTCGCTTCTAAATATTCTGTACATACAGGAAACGGCGCCGAAGTTACCTTCACAAACTGTACTTTCGAAGACTTCAATCACCATGCTCTCACTTTAGATAGAAGAGTCCCTACCGAAGTCAATCCTCAACTATACATCGATCATTGCTTCTTTTCTCCCCATGTATATCTTAAATCAGAAGACAGCGTAACTCGCCAGCAATATCGTACCACTGACTATTTCGTACCTTATAACTTAACGGCTATAGTTATCGACGGCGGAAACGATGAATATATAATTTGGGACCTAAGCAATAGCGTATTCTCAAACAACGAACTCCACAACACAGCTTTCAGCTTTGCCAAAGTCGCTAACGTTCACATCCACAACAATAAATTTATTCAAGATTTTGGCGACGTAGAAATGATCCACATGGAGGAATTTACTAACAACATCTTAATAGAACATAACTTATTCGAAAGCACAACCGTCGGCGATCGCTACACATCCATGGGAATCGGGATAGATCGAGAAATGCAATCCACTTTTGATATAATTTTCAGAGATAACACAATAACAGGTGGCTATGCGAGATTTTTTAATGCTTACGCTCCACAAGGTATCTTAATAGAAAACAACGATTTCACCGGTGCCTTTTCTCAATCTATACAAACTCCAAACGGCCTAATTTCAGATACATTTTTCTACTTTACCTGGAATGCTCTAGAACATCATTTGGATAATATGCCAGACGTAGGGGCCAAAAACGTAATCATCCGAAATAATAAATTTGACCCATCACGTATGGATCGATACAAAATGACTATAGAAGAATACGAAGGTGAGACAACCAATTATTTTCAGCCAGAATTAATTATCGATAAGACTATATTAACGGCAGAGCCGGAACCGTATATACCAGTAAACCAAAATTATCGAATACTAAATAAAGCCACAAACGAGTACTTATATGTAAAAGAAGGCGACGAAAAAATCTATTATTCATCCGACATTTTAGAAGACGGTTCTGACATCTGGCATCTCGGCTTAGAACAATCAATCTATTACACACTCAAAAACGAAAAAGAAGATAAATATTTAGAAGTGAAACTACCGTTTACTGCAGCTCACATGGATAATAACTCTAAACCTGCCGAAGTCCACGCAAAAATATTATCCGACTACTCATTCTCAGAATTTTTGCCAATGTGGTTTTTTGTAGAAGAAAAAATAGACGGCGTACCATACATGCTAATTCACCCAGGATATTCCGAATGCAGATCCAGGTTAACCAGAGAATCCGGGACAGATCATGCCATAACCGAGGTGGCCAGGATAGCCAGTCCCGCTTCTTACAAACCTTTCGAGGATGAAGACCTTTGGGAGTTTATTCCTGTCGATGGCCCGAGATTTGCTAGACATTCTGATATAGCTTCTGCGGAAATTAAATTGGACTCGTTCTCTTTCGAAGCTGGAGATTTTGCAAACTATAAAATATTCGGCTCTAAAGCTAGTGCTTATATCGTCAACGATGAAGGCGTAACACACGGTAACCAAGCTCTAGAAATAAACATGCTAGAACGTCAAGATGACCCCTCCAATGCTGCTACCTTAATTCTAACACCAGAAAATCATAAACCATGGAATTTGGGCATAGATAAAACTATGTACATGTCCCTAACTAATCCAAACAGCAAAAGGATGCAAATAAGAGTATCCTTGACTGACCGATACGACAATCTTAGAACCTTATACTTTTGGTTAGAACCTAATTCTACTTTGGATACAGAAATCGGTCCAGATTTATTAGGCGAAATCGGCGTAGATGAAACTAAATACGCTGGCACTCATGGCCATTTCGGCCCCGGCGTTGATCCGACTTGTATTGTTGCGATTAAAATTAATTTTCCAGAAAATAATCCTGCTTTAGTCGGCGAATTAAATTCTGCTAAATTTATCGTCGATAATATCCATGGTTTTGTAGAATAATCCAGTGGAATAACATAAAGGGCTATCTAAGATTAATAACAAAAACTTGAAGTCACGCTTTCTCCCTTCGTCAGCCTCTAACCTCTCAGTCAGCTACGCTGACAGCTCTCCTAAAAGGAGAACCTTAGCTGATACCTCCATCCCGGAGGGAGACACTGCTACCCCGCAATGTTGTAAAATAATTTGACCGAATAACTTCAGCTTGCTGTTTAAATACAGCAGGCCTTTTTATTTGTTAAATAATATATAAAAACAATTGACTTTTGTTACTATATATTATAAAATATTTATAAATAATCTATAAAAGGAGAACATATAAATGGATAAACAATTTAAATTATTTACACTTATTATCGGTATGATGATTGTTGTAGCCATACCTAGAATTTTCGCTACAGATAATCAGGCAGATATAGATGTGATGAAATACGCAGAAGCCTCTTGTGTGACCAAAGAAGATAATTTAATCAAGCTAGAAAAAAATGGATGGGTGAAATATGCAGACGTGGATTTCGGAAAAGATGGAAAAGAAAGATTTGCAGCTAAAATTTATTCGGACAATGAACTAGAAGCTAGCCACATAAAGGTTTACATAGATTCGAAAGAATCTGACGAGGTAACAAAGGTTAATACTAAAGTGTTCGAAGATCAACTTTATTCTTATCAGGTAGTCAGTGGCGATTTAACATCTAGCATTTCCGGAGTACACGATGTATATATATATAGTGAAAGTGAAATAAAACTGCAGTGGATTAAATTTACAGATATAATAGAATTTTAATCAAGGAGTGCGAACTTACGCCTATTTTGGCCACTACTCTTTCAAGAGAACATCTATAATACTGTTCTCTTGGATGTAACTACATATTCTTTTACTCCCTCCGTCACTTTGTGACACCTCCCTCGGAGAAGGAGGCTATGGCTAAGCATTCTTTAAGGGATTAAATTCAAGGTCAAGTGCTAAGTTCAAATGTAATTTAAATAAGGAGATATAAAATCATGAATAAAAAATTTAAATCTTGGCTAACCATAACCGGATTAGCTACAATCGCTAGTTTATCCGTAATTTCTAATTGCGAACCTAATCCGGTTTTTGCTGCTACTCTTCAACAAAATATCGGTAACACTGTCCTTTTAGATGTAACGACATATTCTCAAAGTGACAAAGCTAGCATTACCGAATCCAATCATTTAGAAATAGAAGCAGGCGGCTGGGTAAAATTCGAAGATGTAAACTTCGGATCAGATGGCCTAGAACATTTCATCATAGACGTTAGTACTCAAGCCGAAGTAGACCCTAGTTCTGTGAACGTATTTATCGATTCAATGAGGTCTATCCCTATTACCTCGGCCCGAATAGAAATGCTCGCCGACCAACAAGTCGATTTCCGAGCTATCGGCTCCGACTTGGCCAATACCATAACTGGAATCCACGACGTTTATATTCAAGTAGAAGATACTGTTAATCTAAACTGGATTCGCTTTACCAATGTTGTCAAACATCAATCAAACGGTTTAACTGGCGTAAATCTTGCCCTTTCAATTCAGTCTAGCATTGATAAATTAAACCCTTACGATGTCTTAGAACTTGAAGCTGTAAAGCAGGACATGGGTAAACGTGGCCTAACTATTCTAAAACCGATGACCCTAAGAGGAGCCGTTCCAGAAACTGACGCTTACAAATCCAACGTCGGCGCTAGTCATATTAAAACTATCTTGGATAACAGCAATACCCTAGCTATAAAATCCGATGACGTTCGGTTAGAACATTTTGAGATCATAAAGCCTGACATAAAAGGCATGGTCGTTTCCGCTAGGATAGACGGTTACCCAGATACTAAAAATGAAAAAATGTTTCACGGTATTTCTCTAAACAACGTTAGGCTTTTCGGCGGTATGTACGCTATGCACACCGGTAACGGTGCCCAAGTATTGCTCACCAACTCTTCATTAGAAGGCTTTTCTTTTCATGGCCTAACTTTAGATCGTAGAATACCTGTCGAAGTTTTGCCTCAATTATATTTGGACCATTGCTTCTTATCTCCGCATCTATATCCGAAAGAAAACGATCCGGGTAAAGCACAATATAGAGAAACCGATGAATACGCTTACTTCAACGCTTGGTCTGTCGGCCTAGATGCTGGAAACGATGAATATATCGTCAGAGATTTAAGTAACACAATATTCCAAAACAACACATTCCTAAATACAGGAATCGGAATCGCTAAAGGTGCCAATGCTATCATCCGAAACAATACTTTTACTCAGTACTGTGGCGATGTGGAAATGCTACACTTCGAAGAATTTACCAACAATATATTAATAGAAAACAACTTATTCGAAGGCCTAACCGAAGGCGATAGATATACATCACCGGGCATAGGAATTGACCGAGAAATGCAGTCCACATTTGACATAACATTTCGAAATAATACTGTAAAAGGAGCATACTCTAGATTTTTCAATGCATATTCGCCACAAGGAATAACTATAGAAAACAATGATTTCACAGAAGCGTATAGCCAATCGATCAAGACACCGAGTGGAACGATGGTATCCGATATATTCTTCTACTTCACTTGGAATGCTCTCGAACATCATTTGGATAACATGCCAAACGTAGGTGCCAAAAACGTAATAATTAAAGATAATTTATTCTCAGAAGAAAACAAAGACCGAAACAAAATATCTATAGAAGAGTACGCTGGCGAAACCTCCAACTTTATTCAACCAGGTCTTATCGTAGATAAAAAAGTCCTAGCTGCCGAACCAGCTCCTTTAGTAGAAATCAATAAATCATACAGAATAATAAACAAAGAAACAGAAGAGTATTTATACGTTAAACCCGGCGATGAAAAAATCTACTTCACATCCGAACCACTCGAAGACGGTTCTGACATTTGGCATCTCGGATTAGAAAGCTCCATATATTACACCCTAAAAAATGAGAAAGAAAACAAATATTTAGAGGTGAAATTACCATACACAGCTTCACATATGAGCAACAACTCAAAACCAGCCGAAATACACGCAAAAATTTTATCCGACTATGAAGGGTCAGATTTCAAACCGATCTGGTTTTTTGTAAAAGAAAATGTCGACGGTGTTGATTATATGCTAATGCATCCCGGATACTCCGAATGTCGCTCAAGATTATCTATAGAAGACGGAAAGGATTTTGCTATAACCGAGGTTGCTAGAATCTCTTCGCCAGCCGCCTATAAGCCGTTCGAAGATACTGATCTTTGGGAATTTGTGCCCGTCGATGGATCACGAGCAATCCCTACTTCAACCATCGCTCAGGCCGAATTACCTTTGAATAGCATATCATTCGAAGCTGGCGAACAAGTGTCCTATAAAGTCACCGGCCTCAAAACTTCTTCTGAATTAATATCCAATTCTGGCGTTACTCATGGCGATCAAGCCATAAAAATTAATATGCTAGAACGTCAAGATAATTTAGATTTAGCCTCTAAATTAATTCTAGAACCAACTAACGCCGAATCCTGGAACCTTGGCGTAGATCAAACTATGTTCCTCTCTTTAACTAATCCAAATGATTTTAAAGCTCAAATCAGAATTACCGCTAAAGATCTCCACGGCAACTCTAGAGGTTTCTACTTCTGGTTGGATCCGAACTCTACCACTTCCGCAGAAATTGGTCCAGATCTGTTAGGTGAAATCGGAATAGATGAAACTAAATATGCCGGTACTTATGGCTACTTCGGTAAAGGTCTAGATCCGCAATGTATTACCGATATAACTATCAACTTCCCAGAAAACAATGCTAGCCTTATTAATCAGGCCCCATCCGCTTCCTTTATTGTAGATCATATTCACGGGTTTGTTCAATAATCTTATTCCCTCCAACTCCCTCCGTCACTTTCGTGACACCTCCCTCGGAGAAGGAGGCTATGGCTAAGCATTCTTTAATGGATTAAATTCAAATTCAAGTTCAAGTTCAAGTGCTAAATTCAAGTACAAACTCCATAGCTCAGGATATTATCTAGTACATGATATATATATTTTGATTTATTGTCTTTTTCTTGGGTAAGAAATTATTTTTTTCAACAGTTGAAATAAAATTATTCAAATCTGAAATATCCTGTCCTGTTAAGGTCTGATCTGAAAGATCTATAGGATGTGCTAAATAAACTCTTGTATCATTCTCTATGCTCCCTACTATATTTTGGGCCGAAAACTTATAATCCACTAAACTTGCTGTAGGCATCAAAAATTTATGCGCTAAAATCGGCCCTTTCATAAGATAGTCTCCTGCAAATAGCATGTTGCTATCTTGATCATACAATACAATGCTTTCAACATCATGCCCCGGAGCATAAAGCACCTGTAGCTTTCTTGCTCCTAAATCAACTATTTCTTTATTTCCAAATATCTCCTCAAAGCGAAACTCTTTTCCTTTCAACCCCTCCAAAATACCCAAATGAGAACTTTTGTGCGGTATAATCCGATTACCTTCTAATACCACTTGCCTTTTAACTTGATTTTCCGAAAGATAGATCGTATCAAACTTATTTATATTTCCTATATGGTCAAAATGATAATGGCTAATCATTACAACAACTGGTAAATCCGTAAGCTCCTTGACAACGGTTGAAATATCCCGATACCCTGTTCCCGCATCAAAAAGAATGGCACGTTCTTCGCCTAAAATTAAATAGCTATAGTTCCTTTGCCAGTACCTTGGCTCTCCAATCGCTATCGTTTTTTCATCTATGTATTTCAAGGTAAAATAATCGTCAAACCATTTCTCATCCTCCGCTATCTCTGTATCTTGCTGCTCGGATATTTTTCGTCGCCTAACTCCTATTAACGGCAATATTTCATACCTGTTTTTGATAATTATTAGCCCTAAAATAACAACTGAACATAATTTTGCTACGCCACCCCCAAATGTAAATAGTAGCACTACATAAAAAAATAAAACTACTACAAGCTTCGCTTCTTTGGATACAACTTTTTTATTTTTGTTAACTATCATACTGTTCCTCCTTCTTAATATATTTGTAAATACATTTATAATTATATACTTTTATATTAATTTTGTCGAGAGGCAACGTTCAAGTGTGAGCTAATATAAATATATTTTAAAATCTTTCATTAATTTTGGTTCTTTGTATAAAGAGCCTTTTTTTTATGCCTTAGAATATGATATAATTTAGGCTAAAATATATTAAAATTTGGAGGTTATCTATATGACATCAAAAGAACGTGTAAGAGTAGCTATGAGCGGCGGCAAGCCCGATCAAGTCCCTGCAGCATTCGAGGCTGTCGGCTCAGTTTGGACCAAGCTAATGAAACACTATGGTTTTTCAAACCGTGATCAGCTTTTTGAAAAGTTTCGTATTGACATTTATCCTACCGATGCTAGATATATTGGCCCAGCCTTAGAAAGCTACGTAGATTCAGAAGGCAATAAGGTCAATGTAAGCTATTGGGGTCACCACACCACTGTTCATACCACTGACGTTGGTTCCTATAACGTTACTGTTAAACATCCTTTGGACGGAATGACGACCATTGAAGAAATAAAAATCGGTTACACTTTTCCTAAAGTTGAATGGTTCGATTTTTCCAATATAACCAATGTTTGTAATAAATATCCAGACAAAGCTATCATTATCGGTCACCCTGGTCCTTTCCAAATGGTTACTAACTTAATGTCTATGGAAGAATTTTTTATCCTTATGTATGATGACCCAGAAGTCGCTTCTTATATTCTTGACCAAATGGTTGCATTTGAACTAGCTTATTACGAAGAATGTTTCAAAGCCGGTAATGGCAAAATAGATGTGCTTAGACCACATGATGATTACGGCACCCAAATTTCTATGCTCTTCAGTACGGATATGTGGGATGAATACTTTAAAGAGAACACGAAAAAGTTGGTAGACTTAGCCCATAAATACGGAGCCTTCTATCAACAGCATTCATGTGGAGCCGTAAGACCAATAATAGGGCGACTAATAGAGTGTGGCGTGGATGCTCTAGAACCAGTTCAAAAAGTATGCGGCCTAGAAATAGAATCCTTAGCCGAGGAATTCGATGGTAAAATAACTTTCCATGGTGGTGTCGATACTCAAGGTCTTCTTCCTAACGGAACCCCAGAAGAGGTCGCAGCAGAAACACGCCATATCATCGAAACACTAGGTAAAAATGGTGGCTACATCCTAATGGCTTCTCAATCTTTTGAGCCAGATGTACCAATCGAGAATATCGAAGCCGTTTATAGTGTGTCTAGAATAATTTAGGCTCTCCTTCCAGGCATACATGGGAACTTAAGAAAATTTTTTATGGAGTGTGTTCCTTCATTAACCAATCCTTAATATAGAAGGTAAGCATTTATTTTTGGCTGGAATCTATTTATTAATCCAAGTGACAAAGTTCAAGTGCGAAATGTGGGCGATAGCACCATAATAACTCCTCAGTCAGATTCATCAAAAGGGATTACGAAGTAACCATTCCAGAAGGACCCCTCAGTCAGCTTACGCTGACACCTCCCCCTTAATTTTGTGACAGCTCTCTAACCTCTCAGTCTTCACAACATTGCAAGGTAGCGCGCACCTAAGCCTTCCTCCCCCGGAAGGTGGACGCGAAGCGGACGGATAGAGTTGCAGCGTAGCTGCTGCACTTGACCTTGAACTATAAATAAAAAATAAAACGAAGTAAACACAACTTGTAAGACCCCTCAGTCAGCTTTGCTGACAGCTCCCCTTCCAGGGGAGCAGGACCACTTCCCTGCAATTTTGTGCCTACTTCCCTGCAATTTTGCAAAGACAGAGAAAGTTGGACGAAGCTAACTGAGAGATTAAAAAAAATTTTTTGCTAAATTGTGTATATTTTATTTGAAAATTGGATAATACTCTAATTGTTATCTAGTACATCAGCTGAATTATTATCTCATGCATTCTGTTAATTGCATCCTGATTTTATTCGGCCGAATTATTAAGATAGTTAAATTTGATTTTTTCAATTTATTTGACTTAAGGGAGCTACTTGATATGAAAATAAATCGTTACAAATCATCAAATTCTTCGGTCCCATCTTCTTCGGCCAATAAATCTATATCCTCATCCTCGGTTATAGAAAACAACCTTAAAGATGGCCACATTAGCGGATCTCTCTCCAGAGAGAACAGTAAGACTTTCTTATCCCTTTCTAATGGTGATAAGATAGAAGTAAAGTTGCAAGCGGACATGCCTCTTGGCCGGCTTATGTCCTTTGCTGCTTTCAAAAGCCCTTCCGGCGAAATTATACTTAAACTCTCAGACAGTACTAAAAACGTTATCATGCTTGATAGCCTAATTAAAAATTTTAACCTGCCTGATACCGATCAAATTCGAGAACTTATTAATTTATTCATGAATAAATCTCTTCCTCTTAATCGGCAAGAACTTATAAAGGCTAATTTTAATTCATCCAATTTTAACATACCTACACATACAATTACCAATCTCCTTGCGAAATCCATTAGCCTTTCTCCAGATCAACTTCTTATCGCTAAGGATTTAATCAATTCCGGCCTACTACCTTTAGCCAAGGACATTTCTAACGCTGTAGTTTTCAACTTGGATGACGCAAATAAGCAAAAAATTCTCGACTTTATTAATCGTTTTAATCCGGCCAACTTAGGTACCGAATCTGATTTGCGCTATCCAGCCAATTTAGGTACCGCATCTGATTTGCACTCTCCAGTCAACTTAGGCTCTGACGCAAACTTAGGTTCTACAGCCAACTTCTCTCAAGCAGATCTGGCCAACTTAGTTTCAGATTTCTTACTCGGTCTACCCCTAAATTCTTCTACTTCTCAGCCTTTGGCCATTAACAACAATGCTTTACAAGACTTTATCAATTTAGTTGCTTTACTAAATCTCGACAATGTCCGTGAAGATCCTTCTAAACCAACCATTCAAGAACGCTTAGATGTTCTTTATAAACTAGAATCGGCTGACTTCGAATTTTTATCCCCCATGCTACTCTCTAACTTACTAAACGGTTCTGTTCATTTTTTTAACGAAAAACCTCATTCCTCTAACACTTCCAAAAAATCCAATGGCTTGTACATTGTAGTTGCTTTAGATCTGGCCAATTTGGATCATATAGAATTTCATATACATAAATTTGACAAATTATTAGATATACAAATTTATGTTACTAACATTAATCTTAAAAAATTCCTATCTTCCTTCTCTCATTCTTTCTCCCTTATTGCTGATGAATGTGGTCTGAAGATTAACTCCCTCTGTCACTTCGTGACACCTCCCTCGGAGATGGAAGCTACTGACTCTATCGAACAAAAACACGAGATTAATCCAAAATTAAAAGAACAGCGTAGTTTTTCCTCAAATTTTGATTTTAGAGTCTAAGAAATTTTAGTTATATAAAAAATTAGATTCTAATTATCAAATAAAAAAACAAAGGAGAAACTTACACTATGCAATATACAAATACTTTAACACGAATGAGAACTACGATTCACTTTATTGTCGGATTTTCTTTAACCACATTAATTTTAGTATATCAACTTTATACTTTATACATCGGCTTGCTAAGAATGTAGCAAAGATCAAGTGCAACAAAAAAATATAAGGAGCTAACTAAAAATGATATCTTCTAAAAATACTCATGGCGGATGCGCCTGTAAAATCCCTTCTAATTCATTACACGATCTATTGGCTAATATCAAAAAGATCCAAGACCCCAATCTTTTAGTTGGATATGACAGCTCCGACGATGCTTCTGTCTACAAAGTAACGGATAACCTAGCCATCGTTCAAACCTTAGATTTCTTTAAGCCCATCGTCCCTGATCCGTATACATTCGGTCAAATCGCTGCTACCAACGCACTTTCGGATATATACGCCATGGGTGGCCACGTAATCACTGCTCAGAATATAGTATGTTTTCCAAAAAGTGAAAACTTAGATGTTTTAAAAGAAATATTGCGGGGCGGTAACGACAAACTTCTAGAAGCTGGTGTCGCCCTATCCGGTGGCCATTCCATTTACGATGAATCCATCAAGTACGGTTTATCTGTAACCGGCACTGTCGATCCAGGTAAAGTTTATAAAAATAACTCTGTTAAAGCTGGCGATGCTCTTATTCTTACTAAACCTCTCGGTGTCGGTATCGCTTCTATGGCCTATAACTTTTTCCAATCAGAGGATAATCGATTGGCTCTTACCTATTCCGACTGGTCTAACCGAAAAGCATCTGTCAACCTTACCATGGCTGAAGCTATTTCTCATATGACAACCCTAAACAAATATGCTGCAGAAATTGCCATGGACTACCATATCCATGCCATGACCGACATAACTGGTTTCGGCTTTATAGGTCACCTCCTAGAAATGTTAGGCAAAAACTTCGGTGCTATCATTTATTCTAAGGATGTCCCCGTTATTCTTTCTTGTGTCCAATTAGCATCCGACTTCTTCATATCAGAAGCCGGCCAGGTTAATAGAAACAACGCTCAAAATAGAATCGCTAGCATGGATATAGATGCTGATCTTTCTGAGCTACTCTTCGATCCCCAAACTTCCGGTGGTTTGCTTATTAGTCTCCCACCTGGCGATGCCCCTGCCTTGCTAAATAAGCTTAAACTTATTGGCCTTAAGGCTCGTTGCGTCGGACATATTGTCGATGATAGCAATATGATTACTGTTTTATAAGAGGGGCGCACCGATTTCTCTTTCCCTGATGAGACATAGGCGGGAACTTAAGAATCTTATTTCTGGAAAGGGAGCTGTCACAAAATTGCGGGACAGCGGTGCCTCCCTCCGGGAGAGAGCTGTCAGCGTAGCTGACTGAGAGGTTACATAATTTCGCGTTACGAGCTTTTTTATGCATTTACCTTATATTATGTGCTCATTCCATCCATATTAATAAAGATTTTAATTTTATGGAAGGATATGATTTATGAAATATATTAAAAATGGAAAAATCATTCTAGATAACAAAATTATCACCGATAAAGTCTTAATATTTTCAGATAAAATAGAAAAAATCGTAAAACCCAAACTATCTGAGTTAAACGATTTAGAAGAAATTGACGCTATGGGTAACTTTGTCTCTCCCGGTTTCATCGATATCCATATTCATGGCTACAACCATAATGATTTTATGGATTGTAATTTGGATGGCCTTAGACAGATAGCTCGTGATATTACGTTTAACGGTGTCACTTCTTTTTTGCCAACTACCATGAGTATGCCAAAAGACATAATCCAAAACGCACTCGATATCGCTAAAATTGTTAGCCAGGATCCTATCACCAATCAAGCACAAGTTTTAGGGGCCCACCTAGAAGGCCCCTATCTGAATAAACTTTATGCTGGTGCCCAAAATCCGGATAATATCATCATTCCAGATGCCGAAGAAATCGACTTCGTTCAGCGTAATTCCGATATCATTAAACTTTTAACTTTAGCTCCTGAAATAGAAAATGCTTTGACCTTTATTAAAAAAATTAAACGTACTACCGATATTGCCTTATCCATGGGGCACACCGCCGCTTCTTACAAACAAGCCATGGCTGGTATCGTTTCTGGTATCTCTAGCACTTCCCATCTATTTAATGCGATGTCCGGTCTACATCACCGTGATCCGGGTGCTGTCGGGGCCGCTTTGAAATTTAATATCTTCTGTGAACTCATCTGTGATAATATTCATATTAATCCCGCTATCATGGAATTTATCGTAAAATTAAAATCCCTCGATAAAATTATTCTTGTAACCGATGCTATGTCCGCTGCCGGATGCTCCGGTGGATTGTACAATCTGGGTGGCCTGCCGGTTATTGTTAAGAATCAAGAAGCTAGATTGGAAAATGGGGCCTTGGCCGGTAGCGTCCTAAAACTAAATGATGCGCTATATAACCTGATCCATCATTCCGAATTGCCGATCGAATTAGCTATCAACTTTGTTACTAAAAATCCAGCCAAATTAATCGGGGTAGATTCTTTTAAGGGTTCGCTAGCCATAGGTATGGATGCCGATATAAATATTTTTGATAAGGATATCAACATGCTTCATACTTTCGTTAAGGGTAATCTCTGCTAAACTGTAAACAAAATTTATAATAACAGTAATGCGAATGTAACAATATATATAGTATAATACAAATAAATAGGTTAGATCGTAGATTGATAAAATAATATAGCTCCAAAAAAGAATGCTTATCTTCTATTACATGGACGACGTGGAGATGTTTGCTTTTTTCTGCGAATAATTTTTTTCAAGTGCAAAGTCAAAAAGTCAAATGCAAAATTATCCCTTTAGCTGACAGCTCTTAACCTTTCAGTCTTCACAACATTACAAGGTAGTGCGCACTTAAGCCTTCCTCTTGAGGAAGGTGGACGCGAAGCGGACGGATAGAGTAAAAAGAGCGAAGCGACACTGCGAAGCAGACAGATAGAGTAAAAGAGCGAAGCGACACTGCGAAG
>LNZM01000161.1 GCA_002007295.1 Candidatus Epulonipiscioides saccharophilum
AATTACGTTGACTTTGATAAATGGCCTGCAGACAATCTCTTGGGATCCCACCTGTCAAATGTAATTGGTGTTTTGGTTTACTTTGTTCTCCAATAAGATGCTAAAAATCTTGACTTAATTGTTCATAGTCTGAATAAAAATAGAATAAAGTCCCTCCTGTAGGCTTTTGTTGTTTCATTTCTGTAGAGAATTCTATGTTGCATTTCGATCAGTTTCTCAGTAAAACAGCTCTATTTAGAGGAAAGTATCCCATCAGGCATGAGAGCTGTGTTGATGTCTGTTTTTGTAAATGTATTACACAAAATTTAGATTTAGATTTTTATGTGAAATTACAATTTTGTTGGGATATATTTTTTTGAGCACTCTTACTTCTTATTCTGGTACTTTATTTATTTGTTGCTATTCTTTTGAAGAAGCTGCATAGTCAATATTTAACTGAAAATGAGAAAAATTGTTTGTGCTTAAAGTGTGTTAGTTTTGAAAGACCTTTTGCTCTGAAACAATTGCATTTGTTCTGGAAATATTTCATTTTGTAAACTCAACTGCAATGACTGCTTGCTGTAGTTAGTAGTTTGTTGTATGTAGGATTTTGGTGCTTCTAGCAGTGAGTCTGCAGATTTTACCCAACTAAAAATTCCTCTGTTCAGTGTCTCTTTCAAAGTGTGTGGGAGAACCTACAGTGGCTGTGAAATTCATTAAAAATGCAAAAGGCCCTCTTTAAAGTAAGCGTATGGTTTGTCTGTTCTGGGCTACTGTAGAAACATGGCATTGCAACATGACCAACTCTGTGGAAGAGGACACTCTTCTTCTGTAGAAAGAAAAGACTCATTCCAAGGTAATACAAACACACATTTTCAGATGATTAAAGACTAATAAAAATATACTCATGAATGTTAGATTTCTGCCAATAGAACCTTTCTAAATCATTGAGGTACTGTTCACAGTCAACCTTAAACAAGAGTTACCTTAGAAATGCAAAATGCCTTCACAGCCAGAAGTAAGACACTCTTATATCAGATTTACATCATAAAACACAGCTGCTCATTATTTCCAAAGCTTCATTTTTCCCCACGACTGCAACACACTGGGCTACTTTTTTAAAACCTCTGATATTCTTTAAAAATTCTACCTCTAATCTACAGCATTAAAAAACTGTCATCATTCTAAATCCTTTCTAAGAGAAGGCTTGACTCGTAAGTTCATGTAACATATTTTATACCATACTGAGTCTAATGGAAATGTCTCAGGCAGATAATGGAAAATGGTGGTACAGTGGAACGCAAACCAAGACCAGTTCACACATGTCTTGTTAAATGTAATTCACAGTGAAAAGTGCTGTGGACATTTTGGTATCCGTGAGTTTTTCATTCATATTTTTGTGTGATTCAGTAAAAAAAAAACAGTATTTAAATTTTTATAGTCCTGTTGCATTTATAAAAAGTACCCAGGCTAACCTTGAAATCATCATTTTGGTTGACTTTTAAAAACGTATCTATCGATATTTGCGAAGTTAATATATTCTCATCAAACACTATCGGTGCATCATCTGTGCTTAACACATATTGGCCGTCTGCCGTTACCAGAGCTATTACACCATCTTGGGTTGTCGTTGCTCGGAAACTTCCGTCCCTTGTATATGACTGCTCCTCTTCGTTTCCAACTACAAAAAATCCTACTCCATCTATCGCTACATCCGTTGCATTGTTTGTTTGCATTAAGTTTCCTGTACTAAAATTTTTGCTGATCGATGCTACTCGTACCCCATGGCCCATTTGCATTACCAGCGGATTCGTTGTCTCTTCTTGTTGAGTCGGTAGCATATTTTGATATAACAATGTTTTAAAATTCACTGTCTCTTGCTTGTACCCTATCGTATTTACGTTTGCTATATTATTAGTTATCGTATCCACATGCGTTTGTTGCGATGTCATTCCGGTTGCCGCTGTCCAAAGTGATCTCATCATAGTATTATATCTCCCCTTTTTTAGTCTATTATCTTAATACTTTCTATTATTTATTATAATAAAGATTTTATTCTACTATCCTTAACACTCTTTATTATATTATTAGGATAAAACTTTTAAAAAAAATTATCCCTTAGCCATTAATCTTTGCTAATTAGTCTTTACCAATTAGCCTTCATTAATTAACCTGTATCAATTAGCCTTTGTTAATTAATCTTTACCCATTAATCTGTATCAATTAATCTTTGTCAATTAACCTTTGCCAATTAACCTGTATCAATTAGCCTTTATAAATTAATTTTTGCCAATTAATCTTTACCTATTCACCTGTATCAATTAACCTTTGCCAATTAACCTGTATCAATTAGCCTTTATAAATTAATTTTTGCCAATTAATCTTTACCTATTCACCTGTATCAATTAACCTTTGTCAATTAATCTTTACTCATTAATCTGTATCAATTAATCTTTGCCAATTAATCTTTACCCCTTAGCCTATATCAATGAGCCCGTATCAATTAACCTTTACCAACATCGTTTACTGCTTTACCGATTAATTCATCATGAATTTGTACCATCCTCTGATTCGCTTCATATGCTCTCGATACGGTTATCATATCAACCATGGCATTAACCGGATTTACATTCGAACTCTCCAAATATCCTTGCTCTATCAGCGAATTAACCGGATTCAGTTGCTGTCCTGTCGGATCGAATAAATTATCTGCTTCTCTTCCTAAAGCTTGCAGATCATCAACCGTTACTAGATCAATCGTATTTAAGACTATTGTTCCTAAAACTACCTTTCCATCCGGTAATACCTTCATTTCTCGACCCTGATCAAAAAAGTTTCTACCTAATTGAATTGGGCCATCTTTTCCTTGAACTGGATACCCTTCCGAGGTAACTAAATCTCCATTTCCATTTACCGCAAAAGATCCATCTCTTGTTAGGCGTTCACCATCCGGTGTTGTTACTCTAAAAAATCCTTCTCCATTTATGGCTAAATTATTTGATATACCCGTTAATCGTAAATTTCCAGGTCTAAAATCTGTATAAATATCTGCTATTCTCGCCCCATTGGATACCGTGCCTAAATCTTTATAGTCCCACGGCCCCTCATTTATTCCATCTAATCTCTTTATCAATACTTCATCAAATGACTCCACCACTGCATAGTCTTTTCGATACGCTGTCGTATTTGAATTGGCCAAGTCGTTCGATATAATATCCATCCGTCTAGTCTGGACTTGCATACCTGTTCCGGCTGTATATAGGCCTCTTACCATATTGTCCGTTCTCCTTTCTACTCAAATGCGTACGTAGCATAAATTCCAGTACCCACCGCAACACAAGTTTGTGGATTTTCTGCTACACGTGTTGCTATTCCTAACCTTTTTTCTATCAGCTTATCTAAGCCATATAACAAACTACCTCCACCTGTTAATACTATGCCCTGCGTCATAACATCTGCTATTAATTCCGGTGGCGTTATTTCTACAACTTTGTATATCGCCGCAATCGTCGCTTCTACGATATTATTTAAGCCTTCTGTTAGTTCGTCCGAATTTATTGTTATTTGCTTCGGTAATCCACTTACAAAACTTTTTCCGCCAACCAATATACTCTTCGTTTTTGGTCGCTTTATTGCTCCTCCTATCGTTATTTTTATTCTCTCTGCTGTACTTTCTCCTATAATTAAATTGTACTTCTTTCGAATGTAGTTTATTATAGCTTGGTCAAAATCATCCCCTGCCAGTCTTAGAGAATTATGCACTACCTCATTACCTAGGGATACAACTGCTATATCGCTAGTTCCTCCACCTATATCTACTATCATATTTCCAAATGGATGATTTATATCTAAGTGCGCTCCTAGCGCAGCTGCCACCGGTTTTGTTAATATCTTAACTTTTCTGGCCCCTGCATGTTTTGCTGCATTCTCTACCGCTCTCTTTTCTACATTCGTTACTCCGCTCGGTACGCATATCACTACCTTCGGCTTTATTACTCTCTTTCCTATCGCCTTATATATAAACTTTTTTAACATGATTTCTGTTAAATCATAATCATATATCGCTCCTTGTTTTAGTGGCTTTATTATGCTTATATTCCCCGGCGCTCTCCCTACCATACGTTTCGCTTTGTGTCCCACTGCTAATACTTTTTTTGAATTTTTCTCAACCGCTATAATTGATGGCTCATTCAATATTACTTCTCGTTTTTCTTCGTAAATCAATACGCTTGTAGTTCCTAAATCAATACCTATTCCATTGCTGACAAACATTGTGTTGTCCTTTCTATTAATTTGTAGTTTTTACTTATATTATACAAAATTTTTGTAGCTTTATAAATCCGAAAATTTTTACTTATCTTATAAATTCTTGCCAATACTTGAGCTAGTTAAACTTCTTTGGTTAGCTAATTTTCAACTTTTCGTAAAATCCTTAACATCTCAGTCAGCACCATTGTCTAAAAATATTTTTTATGTTAATATTATCAAAACCAATTATATTTTAGGAGGTATTTTTTTATGTTAATTGATGCACGAGGTTTACAGTGTCCTTTACCCGTTTTAAAAACTAAATCTTACATTGAATCTTTACCCCCCAATACCAATTGTCTACTTACTGTCTTAGTCGATAATGAAATAGCATGTCAAAATCTTAATAAACTTACTAAAAAACTTAATTTAGATTTTAATTACGAAAAAAAAAGTAACTTTGAATATGTTGTAAGCATAATAATAGGCGAAAATGTAAAAAATAATCTAGTAGAATCTGTAAAGCCTTTAGAATCTAACGAGTCTACACAACTTATCAAGGCTAACAAATCTACGGAATCGCAAAAAGAGGAAAATTTGACCCAATCCAAACCACTAGATGCAGAATCAAAAATAGGTAACCATATTATTGTTATCGATTCTGACTCTATGGGTACCGGCGACCCTATTTTAGGTAAACTACTTTTAAAAGGTTTTATTTTTTCTCTCACTCAAACATTGCCTATTCCTCAAAAAATTATTTTATACAATCGAGGTGTATTTTTATCGACAGAAATTGAAGAAACTATTAACGACTTAAAATTACTAGAAAATTTAGGTACAGAAATTGTATCTTGCGGAACATGCTTAAATCATTATCAACTACAATTAAAAGTAGGTACTCCTACAAATATGTATGAAATAGTAGAAATGCAAACCGCAGCTAAAAAGATTATAAAGATTTAGAGGTTTTGAACTATGATATACTTTGACAATGCAGCAACAACTTTAAAGCCCCATTGTGTTATAGAAGCTGTTTCTTCTTCTTTGGCCAATACCGCCAACTCAAATCGTGGCATGAATTATGTATCCTTACTAGCAGCATCTAAAATTTATGCTACTAGAGTAGCCATTAGCAATTTTTTTAACGCACCAAAAGCTAATCGAGTAATCTTTACTTCGGGCGCTACAACTAGTTTAAACTTTGCCCTTTTCGGTTATTTAAAACCTGGCGATCACGTTATTTCTACTAACTTAGAACATAATAGTGTTTTACGCCCTCTGTATCATCTCAAAAAAAATGGCGTAGAATTAGATATCGCCCTAGCCGATAAACACCATTATATCACTCCAGATATAATAAAAAATTTAATAAAATCTAACACAAAAATGGTTGTTATGACTCATGCTTCAAACGTTTTAGCCCATGTACAGAATATAGCAGAAATAGGAAAGCTCTGTCGTGAAAACAATTTATTATTCGTTGTCGATGCTGCTCAAACAGCCGGCCTAGTCAATATAGATATGCACTCTATGCACATCGATGCTTTGTGTCTATCCGCTCACAAAAGCTTGTTAGCACCACAGGGTCTCGGTATTTTATGCCTTAGCGAAAATATCAATCTCGAACCTATCTTATTCGGTGGTACCGGTTCTAACACTTTTGAACGGGATATGGGCACTTACTATCCGGATTTACTGGAAGCTGGTACGCAGAATGGACCTGCTATCGCCGGCTTAAACGCTAGTTTAAAATATATCAACGATTTAGGCATAGATCACCTTTATTCTGTCTGTCATGAATTGGCCGATACTTTCGAGAGAGAACTTAGAAAGTTTCCCAATATTGTTGTTCACACAGATCAACAAAAATTTTCTGCCCCTATCGTTACCTTTACCTCCGATGATTCAAACGACCTTAGCATGCGTTTATCCGAGGAATTTGATATCATAACTAGATCCGGTGGTCTCTGTGCCCCTTTAGTTCATGATATACTTGGCCATAATGGGTTAATTAGATTTAGTTTTTCTCATTTTAATACTTTGGATCAGGTTGAAACTACTTTGGATGTTTTAAAAAAATTGCTCTAACCAAAAGGATTTGTATGATAAATTATACTATAATTAGTTTTCGAACAACTACTGATGCCATAATATTCGAATCAGTAGCAAAAAATAATAATCTGGATGGTAGATTAATCCCTTTACCCAGATCTATTAGTGCTATGTGCGGATTATGCTGGCGTGAACCTACTAGCAATCTTATAGCCGTAAAAAATTTAATAGAAGAGTTTGACTTAAGCTATGACACAATATATAACAACTAAGGAGTCCAAATATGAACTTTATCGAACTATTTAAAACACATTTAAATACAGATATAAAAGACGCTTCTGATCATGAAATTTATTATGCCTTACTTGAGGCTGTGAAAGAAAGTAGTGGACAAAAAAATCGAAATCATTCTGCCAACAGCAAGAAATTATATTATATATCAGCTGAATTTTTAATAGGTAAATTACTATCTAACAACTTAATAAATCTCGGCGTTTTTGATGAAGTACGTTCTTACCTATCTGAAATGGGCCGAGATCTTACCAAAATAGAAAACTACGAGCCTGAACCTTCTTTAGGTAACGGCGGTCTCGGTCGATTAGCCGCTTGCTTTTTAGATTCTATGGCCACTCTCGGCATCGAAGGCGACGGTGTCGGCCTAAACTATCATTACGGATTATTTAAGCAAGTATTTAAAGATAAAAAACAAGTAGAAACAAAAAATCCATGGATTGAAAAAATAAGCTGGTTAATTCCAACTGATGTTAGCTTCGAAGTCCAATTTGGAAAATGCACCGTAAAATCCAAATTATTCGATATCGATGTTATTGGATACAACAGTGGTGTTAATAAGCTACATTTATTTGACATCGAAACTATAGACGAAACTATAGTCGACGACGAAAATATTGACTTCGACAAAAACGATATCATGAAAAATCTAACCTTATTTCTTTATCCGGATGATAGCGATAAGGCCGGCCATTTATTGAGAATCTATCAGCAATATTTTATGGTCTCAAATGCGGCCCAATTAATTTTACTAGAATGTAAGGAACGTGGCGTAGATTTAAATAAATTGCACGAGCATGTAACTATTCAAATTAACGACACCCATCCTTCTATGATCATCCCAGAATTAGTTCGTCTTCTAAAACTTCATAACATTCCTAATTCGGATGAAATCGTCGCTAAAACTTGCGCTTATACTAACCACACCATCTTGGCTGAAGCTCTTGAAAAGTGGCCCTTAAAATATTTAGAAGAAGTTGTTCCTCAATTGGTTCCTGAAATAAAACTCTTAGCTGATAAGATTGCTCAGAAATATCCAGATAACCCAGCTCTGCATATTATAGATAAGGATAACAAAGTCCACATGGCTAGGTTAGACATGCATTACGGTTACAGCGTAAACGGCGTTGCCGCACTGCACACCGAGATATTAAAGAAAGAAGAATTAAAAGAGTTTTCTAACATTTATCCAGATAAATTTAACAACAAAACAAACGGTATCACTTTCAGAAGATGGCTCCTTCACGCCAATCCAGAACTAACAGCTTTCATTGATAAGCATGGCGCTGGTGACTTCCGTCAGGATGCTGACAACCTTAAAAAATTAGCTACTTTAGAAAACGATCCCGCTGCTTTAGCCGATCTATTGGAAATAAAACACCTTAAAAAAATTCATTTAAAGGAATATCTAAAATTAGTTGCTAACATTAACTTAAATGAAAATTCTATCTTAGATATTCAAATTAAACGTCTACACGAATATAAACGTCAACAAATGAATTTATTATATATTTTCCACAAATATTTTGAAATCAAAAATGGAAAAATCCCTAAAACCCCAATCACTACTATTTTCGGGGCCAAGGCTGCTCCAGCCTATAAAACAGCTAAAGATATTATCCATGCCATTCTATGTATAAGTGATGTAATCAAAAATGATCCAGAAGTTGCTCCGTATCTAAACGTTATCATGATCGAAAACTACAACGTTACTTTTGCTGAAAAACTTATTCCGGCGTGCGATATATCCGAACAAATTTCGCTCGCTTCAAAAGAGGCCAGCGGTACTGGTAACATGAAGTTTATGCTAAACGGTGCTATTACTCTCGGTACTCAGGACGGTGCCAACGTCGAGATTGCAGATTTAGTTGGTCCAGAAAATATTTATATCTTCGGTAAGCATAGCGATGAAGTTATTCAACTTTATAAAGATAACAATTATCGTGCTGCCGATATCTATATAAATGATGAATATATCCGTAAACTCGTTGACTTCATCATATCTCCGCAAATGCTTCGAACCGGTAACGTCGATATGCTCTTAGAACTTCACTCCGAAATTATTCGCAAAGATTACTTTATGGCCCTACTTGATGTCCATGATTATATCGCTGTCAAAGAACAGATGTTAGCCGACTACGAAAATCGAGAAATGTGGTCTAAAATGATGATTCGCAACATTAAAGAAGCTGGTTTTTTCTCTTCGGATAGAACTATTGCTGAATACAATAAAGATATTTGGCATATCTAATTCCAGCTTCCTAGGCTTTCAACCTCTCAGTCAGCTTTAGCTGATAGCTCTCAACCTCTCAATCAGCTTTATCTGACAGCTCTCCTAGAAGGAGAGCCTGGGTTGCGAACTGTCACGAAGTGTCAAAGAGATTGAGAGCCTAAATTTCAAAAATGTACAAATACTTAATGTATTATAAATGAAATAAGAAATCTATTGCAAAACATACAATATTGTGTTACTCTGATTAAAAAATAGTAACTCTTAGGTATAACTTTCTTTTTTATAATATATTAAAGATCTGTATTTAAATCGATCGGTTTATAATTAGGCTAAGTATACTATCATAATATTACAATGAAATAACAAAAAATTTACAAATTAATGTTAATTTGCTAACAATTTAAAGTCCCAAGAAAAAGTACAACAATTAAATGGTATATACATATATTTAAGGAATCGTTTTTTTATAACTTAATAACTCTTTATTTATTATTGCTATTGAAAATGTGTCATTTTAATGTTATCATCTATAAGTTATACTTATAATGATTACAGTAGGGCAGAAAGGAGGAAAATTTTATGAAACAAATTATTTTTTTCAATGAAATATCCGATAAAAGCCTTGTTGGTGGAAAAGGATTTAACTTAGGTAAAATTTTTCAATTACAACTTCCGGTTCCAACTGGTTTTTGCATTTCTACAAAGGCCTATAAAAAGTTCTTCGAAGCAAATATCGATTTAGAACTTATATCTCAGCTTTATAATATGGATGCTGATATTTCTAGCATTGCAAAAAATATTAGAGATAGTTTTGATTTCATAGAAATTGATCCTTATTTAAAAGAACAAATAACCACAGCTTTAAGTGCTTTTCCGACTAACACTCATTTTGCAGTGCGTTCTAGCGCCACAGCTGAGGATTTAGAATTTATTTCTTTTGCCGGCCAACAAGATACTTATTTAAACGTATTTGGCTTAGACAACATAATAAAAGCTATCAAAGATTGTTGGGCCTCCGTTTACACAGACCGAGCTATACTATATAGAAATCAAAATAATATCGAACATGAAAAAGTTGCCATGTCCGTAGTCATTCAACAAATGATAGCTGCCGATTCTTCGGGCATAATTTTTACAGCTGATCCTATATCCGGCAATCGAAATATTATTTCGATAGATGCTGGCTTCGGATTAGGTGATGCACTTGTAAGAGGAACAGTTTCTCCAGATATATACAAATATAATAAGCGTTTACATAAGATAGTTTCCAAACATATAGCCGTAAAAATGAATGCTGTAGTTTGCAATCACCATGGTGGTATTATGGATACGGACCTAGATGCCAATCAATCTACCATGCCTGTTTTGTCAGATGAACATATTCATAAACTCGTTTCTTATGCCTTAAAATTGGAGAATTATTATGGTGCCCCCCAAGATATTGAATGGTGCATTGATTCTGGTGAAATTTACCTTTTACAAACCAGATCTATTACTTCACTCTTTCCTTTACCATCCAAATCTCCTTCTTTAGAAGAACCAAATTTAAACGTATTTATTTCTCTAAATCATATCCAAATGATGACTGTTCCTATATCACCACTCGGGCAAGACTCTTTAAAACTCTTCTTTAGAACGAGTGATACGTCCATAGAAAATTATGATCCACCATTCTTAAGCTCAGCGGGTGGCCGGATGTATATAAATGTAACAAGTTTCTTATCAACGAAATTAGGTCAAAAATTTTTTCCTGCTATAGCCTCCAATATGGATGTAAATTTAGGTAATTCCCTAGAGTACTTAATCAAAACGCAGCGCAATAGAATAAAAGGTAATGGTAAATCAAAATCTTTTCTAAAAATTGCTTCTCCTGTTATATCTAAAGGCCTAAAAAATTTCTTCTTTGAAGATACTTCTACCATGGTAGAACAGGCCAATCTTTTAATCGAACAAAAAATTGCAAAATTAGAAAAACTTTATTTATTACAATGCTCCCATAAAGAAAAACTAGAATATATTTTTAATAATAACAATTCATTTTTGGACTATACCTTTACTCAGTTAATACCTAAAATTATTCCTGGAATAATAGCTATGAAAAAGTTAGCAAAATTAGAAACAAAATTATTAGGTAGTCAAACTTATACCAATGAAATATCGAAAGGCCTAGAAGGAAATGTTACAACTCTTTTAGGTCTCTGGATGGGTGACTTAGCCGATATGGTTAGATCAAAACCAATTTTAATTAATTTATTAACTAATCCCAATTATGCTACATTATTTGATAGAGTAAATAAATTAAACGATAATTATAAAGATTTTAAGGACAGTTTTAACAATTTCATTACTAAATACGGTGCCAGAGCAGCCGGCGAAATAGATATAGCGACAAAACGTTGGGCCGATGATCCAGAGACCGTAGCGAAATCCATAATGGACCTAGTAGAAACCAGTAAAAATGGCGATCACCGAAAAAATTTTGACACCGTCGTTCGTCATGCTAAAGCCATGGAAAAAGCTTTCATTGAAGTTGTTAGAATGAAATATGGTGATCGAAAGGCTAATAAAATTGCTAAACTTACTAAAAAATTCCGTGACTGCATGCCTCTTCGTGAACACCATAAATTCTTAATGATTCACTATTTAAAATATAGCCGTAGGATATACATGCAGATCGCTGAAGATTTGGTTAAATCCGGACGACTAGATGACGCTGAAGATATTTTTTATATTGGATTTTGGGAGCTTTACAATCTTGTAGAATCTACTGAACATTTTCAGGATCTTGTTAATCGCCGAAAAGAAGAGTATACACATTTTGAAAAATTAAAACCACCCGTACTTATGACTAGTGAAGGAGAAATAATCACGGCCAAAAATCTCAATAACAACCTACCTCCAAATGCTCTCCCGGGTATGGCCGTTTCTTCCGGTATAATCGAAGGTATTGCTCACGTTGTCTTGGATCCCGTCGGTGCAAAAATACAGCCGGGCGAAATATTGGTAGCGCCATTTACAGACCCTGGCTGGACGACATTATTTATAAATTCTGCAGGACTTGTTATGGAAATCGGTGGCCTACTTACCCATGGCACCGTCGTTGCTCGTGAATATGGTATTCCGGCCGTTGTTGGGATTGCCGATGCGACTAAATTGATCAAGAGTGGACAATTAATAAGAGTCAATGCTAACGAAGGCTATGTAGAAATTTTAGAATAGAAATACAAGGAAAGGGTCTGTCACAAAATTGCGAGGGAGGTGTCACGAAGTGACGGAGGGAGAAAGCGTGCATAAAAGTTTTTATTATTAATCTTAGCATGCAAAGTACAGAGCTAGAGTACCAGAAGAACCCCTCAGTCAGCTTCGCTGGGAGGGGTTCTGTAACCTTCTTATAACGCATTATCTGCTGCGTCTTTTTCTGGTTCGGGCGTAGCTACCTTTTGTAACATAGCTTTACTTCTACACTTTTCTACTAACTTATCCTCCGTCGGAATCGTAACATTTATCTCTAACTCTCCCGATTCTACGCCGAAACTTTTGGCTACGACTTTTATATTACCCACATTTCTCTTCGTTCTAACAATTAATAATGCTAAACCGTTAAATAAATTTCTATACGGATTCATTTCATGCGCCAAATCTAACGGATCTCCGTTACCACATCCTAAAAACTCACCTTCGCCACTCACTTCAAACGAAATCAGTCTTTGTTCATTCGGACAATGCACTCCATTTTCATCCAAAATTTCTACCTTTATAAATATATTATCTTCTCCGTCAGCTATAAATTCTCTCTTTTCTACCACCTCTAAATTAATTTTACTTGGCTTCGTCACTGTCGTATGCTCTACTCTGGTTACTTCTTCTCCGCCATTATATCCTATTGCTATAATCCTACCTGGCTCGTACTGAACAAAGTTTTTCACAATGTCCCATTTTGGATTTTCTACTCGGCCATAACTTTTTCCATTGACTATTAATTCTACTTCTTCTGTATTGGCCACCATGTCCACTTCGATCTCGCCAACATCTAGGTCAAAACTCCAATGTGGATACAAATGTATCGCTGGTTCTTTTGACCATTTTACTCTACAGTGATGTGCTAAATCTTTAGGAAATCCACATAAGTCTAATAGCCCAAATCTGGTTATCGTACTTGGCCAGTTCATCGGCGCTACTTCTCCTCGATAATCAAATCCTGTCCACAGAAAATATCCAGATACATAATTTTCTTGCGCTGTTCTAAATGTTTCTAACGGCGTTGCGCCCCATAACGTATACAATTCTCCATACGCACTTACATTATATAATCGCTCTGGATTGCTCCATATCATGATTTTCATTAAGTTTTTGTCAAATGCATCTTCATGGCACTCTTCTATTCTCGGTAAATATTGGCCTCTTGTAGATAAGGCCGATCCATTTTCTGTTCCTACTATCATCCTATCCGGATATTTTTCATGCAGTCTCTTGTACATGTCAAATGTCCTTAAGCAATAATAATTAAATCCGAATACATCCATGTGTAACCCGTTCTGCTCATGGAAAATTGTTATATCATGCCAATGCGCATTGTTCGCATACGTACATGCTCTTGTCGGATCCATCTTATGCGCTACTCTTAGCATATGGTTGATTATTTGAACCCCCACTTTTCTGCCCTGTATCGCCATCTCTTCATTTCCTATTGACCATATAAATACACTCGGATGATTTCTATCCCTCTTTATTAGGTCTTTCATCTGACCCATAAATTCTTTTGAACTGCTCATTAGCCTAACTTCATCCATTACTAATATTCCGTAATCGTCACAGGCTTCTAACAAATATGGTGACGGTGGATTATGCGAACATCTATATGCATTCGCTCCCCATTTTTTCAATAAATATATTTTATGTCTTATTACCGCTCTGCTCATGGCCGTTCCTACACCAGCAAAATCGTCATGAACACAAACGCCTTGCAGTTTTGTTGGCTGACCATTTAATACTAATCCTTTTTCTACCGTGTATTCTATGGTCCTTAATCCAAACTTCTGAATATATTCATCAACTTTCTTTTCGGCCAAATAAAGGCTTACTACAGCTTTATATTGGTTTGGCTCCTCTAAATTCCATAGACAAACTTCATTTATATCGCCTTTTAGTTTTGCCGTGAATCCTTCATACTCTTTTAATTTAAACGTCGACGTATATTCATTGATCTTGTTTCCGGCCGGATCAATGATTTCCGCTGTTACTTTTACATAATCATTATTCGGCGCTTCGTTTTCTATCTCAATCTCTATTTCCAAGTTTGCTACATTATCTTTTATTTTGCTTTTTACAAATACTCCATTGTATTTTACTTTCAGTCTATCCGCTATAATAAGTCTTACATCTCGGTAGATTCCGGCCCCTTCATACCACCATCCTTCATACTTCGTCGCATCCACTCTCACTGCGATAGCATTGTTTTCGCCGCACAATATGAAATCTGTTATGTCATAGCTGAAACTCGTGTAGCCACTTAAATGATTTCCGACGTAAGCTCCATTTACATACACTTCACTATCTCGGAATATTCCATCAAACTCTATACTGATACTTTTCCCTTCATGCTCGGCCGGAATAAAAAATTCTTTCCTATACCATGCTATCCCAGGTGGTAAATACCCTTGCGATGCTACCGCCTCTTTTGTAAAATTAGATTTATAATGTCTAAAATCATGCGGTAACTTTATTTCATCCCACTTATGCTTGTTGTAGCCGACTTTCGCTATGCCACAGTTGGCCGATTTCATGAAGCTCGGATTGTCAAATACTTCGTGTACCGAATAAAAATTTGTTACCTCAATATCTCCATCATGAAATCTCCAGTCAAAATCCATATTTAAAATTTCTCTCATCTTTTTAACCTCTTTCTACTATTCTTAATCTATATAAACTTTGTTTTTAAATATAAATTACACCTTGGTTCATCTCACATAAGCAACTACAACTTGTAGGTACACTTTCTCCCTCCGTCACTTCGTGACACCTCTCTCCCGGAGGGAGGCTTGGCGACAGCACCCTTAGAAGAGGAGCATGGGGAAGTCTTCTACAACGCATTATCTGCTGCGTCCTTTTCTGGTTCGGCCACTTTCGGCGCTACACCTTTCATCCTTGATTCTTCCACTAGAATATCCGTAGCTTTTAGCGTTACATTCACTTCTAGCTCAGCCGGCTCTAACCCAAAACTTTTGGCCACCAATTTTATTTTACCAGTCTGTCGTTTAGTTTTTAAAATTACTAACGCTAATCCATTAAATAATTTTCTGTTCGGATTCATTTCATGGTCCAAATCCATCGGATCTCCATTACCACAGCCTAAAAACTCGCCTTCTCCACTCACATCGAACGATATTAAGTTGTCAGCATTCGGACAGTGTATTCCATTTTCGTCTAGTAAATCCACCTTTACAAATACATTATCTTCTCCGTCGGCCGTATATTCTCTTAGATTAATAACTTCTAAATTAATTTTTACCGGCTTTCCTGCTGTTTTGTAACTTGTTCTAACAACTTCTTGGCCGTTGTTGTATCCTACCGCTATAATTTCACCTGGCTCGTATTTCACAAAATTCTGCACAATGTCCCACTTCGGATTTTCTACTCTACCATAGCTCTCTCCATTTACAATTAACTCGACCTCTTCTGTATTGGCCACAATATCAACTTCTAGTTCGCCAACATTTTCATCGAATGTCCAGTGCGGATATAAATGTATCGCCGGTTCTTTTGACCATTTTACTCTACAGTGATGTGCTGTATCTTTCATGAATCCACATAAATCTATTAGCCCAAATCTCGTTATTGTACTTGGCCAATTTACCGGTACAACTTCTCCTCTATAATCGAATCCTGTCCATAAGAAATAACCACCAACATAATCTTTGTCCGCTGTTCTAAATGTTTCTAACGGCGTTGCGCCCCATGTTGTATATGTTTCTCCATATGCGCTTATATTATATAATCTTTTTGGATTGCTCCATATCATAATTCTCATTGATGAATCCACATATGCATCTTTATGATTTTCACATTCCCGTGGTAAATACTGGCCTCTTGTTGATTGTGCTGAACCATTTTCTGTACCTATCAACATTTTATCTGGATATTTTTCATGAAACTTTTCGTACATGTCAAATGATCTTAACACGTAATAATTAAATCCTAATACGTCCATGTGTAACCCATTATTTTCATGGAATATCGTTATATCGTACCAGTTTCCGTTATTCGCATATGTGCATGCCCTAGTCGGATCCAATTTATGCGCTACTCTTAACATATGCTTACCGATTTGTACACCGATTTTTCGGCCATGGATAGCCATTTCTTCATTACCTATAGACCATATAAAAACACTCGGATGATTTCTATCACGTTTTATTAGATCAGTCATCTGTCCTAAATATTCTTCCGAACTATTCATTAGTCGAACTTCATCCATCACCAATATTCCAAAATCATCGCATGCTTCTAATAAATGCGGAGATGGCGGGTTATGTGATGTTCTATAAGCATTTGCACCCCATTGTTTCAATAAGAATATTTTATGCCTTATAACTGCTCTCGTCATGGCCGTTCCTACCCCTGCGAAATCGTCATGAACACAAACGCCTTGTAATTTTCGTGGCTTTCCGTTTAGTAAAAATCCTTTTTCTACTGTGTACTCAACAGTTCTAAATCCGAATTTTTCTAAATATTCATCTACTTTATTATTATTTACAAATAGGCTTATTATAGTGTGATATTGTTTTGGACTGTCTATATCCCAAAGCTCAATATTACGCATATCTCCGGATAAACAGACTGTCGTTTCTTCATATTCATCTACATTTATTATTGTAGTATATTCATTCACTTTCAATCCATTCGGATCGAATATTTCTGCTACTACTTTAGCCGGACCACTTATTGTAGATTCGTTTTCCAACTCAATTTCGATTTCTAAAGAACCGTCCAAAGGTCCATCTAAAGAACCATTCAGTGGCTTAACTGTCGGCTTTACAAATACTCCATTATATTTTACTTTCAGCCTATCGGCAATTACTAAGCGTACATTTCTGTATATTCCGGCCCCTTCATACCACCAGCCTTCATACTTCGTCGCATCTACTCTCACGGCTATGGCGTTATTTTCTCCGCATAATACAAAATCACTTATGTCGTAGCTAAAACTTGTGTAGCCACTTAAATGATTGCCCGCATAACTACCGTTTACATAGACTTCACTATCTCTAAATATTCCGTCGAACTCTATGCTTATGCTTTTTCCTTCACATTCGGCTGGTATAAAAAACTCTTTTCTGTACCATGCTATTCCGCCTAATAAATACCCCTGCGTCGCTATAGCCTCTTTTGTAAATTCGGATTTGTAATGCTTAAAGTCATGCGGCAGGCTCACTTCGTCCCATTCATGCTTGTCATATCCGACTTTTGCTATGCCACAGTTGGCCGATTTCATAAAGCTCGGATTGTCAAATACTTCATGTACTGAATTAAAATTTGTTACTTCTATATCTCCGTCATGGAATTTCCAATTAAAATCCATATTTAAAATTTTTCTCATTATAATAAACCTCTCTTTTTTTGAAGTTTTTAGATATACAAATACATATACATACATATACATATACATATTTCTACAATGCTAGTATATTTTAATCTATTAGAAAATATACATAATTTGGTTATAAAAGTAGTTTATTTCGGAAAGCCTAACTACATTAGTTTATCAAAAAAAAGGAGAATTGATATTGAAAAGATATACTATTTTCTTTACTATCTTACTTATTTTTATATTTACTTACTTTATAAAATCAGATGCTTTTTATTATCCCCCTCAGCCAAAAATAGATTTAACATCTATACTCAATAAACCGGTTTTAAGCGATGAAGATTACGAAACCATTTTAAATCAAACAGGCATTTATCGACCAATAGTTGACGAACTAAAGGGCACTCCTGCATTTAAGAGTAAAATGCTTATGTATCAACGAAAATATTATAGTCCTATAAATATAATTAAAACTAATATGAGTATCCTAACTAGGTTGGATAAGCATATGGTAAAAAACCGGCCCCAAAAAGCTTTTACTTTAGCGCCTTACAAAAATGGTTACATTTTCTTTACGAAATCCACTTATACTTTTAACTGGAGACATGGCCATTGCGGCATCGTCGTCGATGATCTTCATGGCTATATCTTAGAATCGTTTGCCCCAGGTACGGTTAGCAGTATTCAGCCTGTTGATAATTGGGAGTACTTTACTACCTTCAAAATGATGCGGCCGATGAACCAATCGCAGCAATTTTTAGATACTGTCGCTAGTAGAACTTTTTATAACCTTTCTCGTCTCCCTTATAATATTTTAGCTATGAAACATCCTAATAACATCCCGCCTTCTACTCATTGTTCTCATATTATTTGGCAGGCTTATCTTCCTTTTAACTTGGATCTAGATTCTAATGGAGGGATCTTCGTTTCTCCTCAAAATATTGCCCAAAGTCCGTTGTTAGAACCGCTTCAGGTTTTCGGTTTTAATCCGGATGGCTCTTGGTAAGCAACCTCTCAGTCACTGTGTGACAGCTCTCCTAGAAGGAGAGCTATGACTAGTTTTTGACCTTATTTCTTATGACATTTATATCCGTTTTCATATCAGCTTGTCCTACTACTACTTTTCGATTAATTATCCTTATTTCTTCTTTTCCCTTATCTACGTATATAATTCGTTTCTTATTCAAATACTTTACCGGGATTTTTAATGTACGGATTGTCCAATTTATCGGTATTAAAATAAGGTTGTATAAACTTATTATACACCTATGAAAAAAATTCACAATTTTTGTCGCTATACTCATAAACAAAATACTAAAACTCAATATATATAGCGCTGCTCCTAATACTATACCTACCAAAGAAAATAATCTTATATCAGCGTAGTTATGCATATATAAAATACCAAATGCTATAAAGCTACAACTAACCCAATACACTATATCTTCAATATGTACTAATATATCTATATGTTTTATTAATCTTCTAAACACCCTAATTACGTCGTAAATTGCCCCCATGACTATACCTATCTTTATACATTCTATAAATAATGCTGTTTGTTCTGATACCAATTGATTCATCATTTTTCACCTTCTCATTTTTTAAATATCCGGAACGATTTTTTCTTATCATGCGTTCCGTTGTAGTATTCTATATTATTTATTTTTCCTTCTACTAACATTTCTCCACTTTCTAAATTCATCTTTACAATGTGAAGATTACTACCCCTTATATCTAAATATCCATCTATTGTTTCTAATTCTATAAGTTGTTCATCAAAAGAAAAGACATCCTTTATTGCAGTTATTAACATCTTCTTTCGCTCAGTTAGAATAATTTCATGTTTCTTACGCATTTTCTCATCCAACTTAACCCACTCCTTATAAATTATCAGTTATAAACTATTTATATTGGATATTAGTCAATTTTATTCCACAATCTTATACATTAAACCTGTTTCTTCTTTTTTTACATGTTCTTTTATTTCTAAAATCTCGTACTTTGCTGTATTACCCGCAAAATTTATTTCTAGCTTATCCCCTATCTTTACTGTAGAACTAGATTTAGCTACCTTCCCATTGATTAATACTCTTCCTTTATCACACGCTTCCTGTGCTATCGTCCTTCTCTTTATTATTCTACTTACCTTTAAATATTTATCTATCCTCATTCTCATTTGCTCCTTTCTATTCTATCATATATCCACTTTTTAAAAAATTTTCAAAAAAAGAACCCTTTAAGAGGGCCCAAATTTAGTTTGAAAGATTTACCATATCCTTAAGTGCTTTGCCAGCCTTAAATTTTGGTACATTACTTTCTGGAATGTGTATCTCTTCATTTGTTTTTGGATTTCTACCTACCCTTGCTTTTCTGTTAGTAACTTCAAAGGTTCCAAATCCTACTAGTTGGATTTTTCCGCCATTTTTTAGCTCGTCCATTACACTCTCTTCAAACGCCTTAAGTGCTTTTTCTGTATCTTTTTTAGTTAGCCCGGATTTCTCTGCCATTGAAGCCACTAATTCTGTCTTGTTCATTATTTTCCTCCTAAATTATGGTTAAAAACCATTTAAAGCGTGCTAAACCTATATGTCACAACGCTTAACACTATTTATAAAGGTTTAATGAACTTTTGTCAAGATATATTCCAAATTTTTTTTAACTTTTTTTCGTTTAAGGCTATTTTTTATTCTCTTTTCCTTATTGTTCCATCTGTTTTCCTAAAAATCCAGATGCAGACTGAACCAATTTTTCTTCCACTTCACCCATTTTTATATTTTGATCAGTGCTTAAAAATATTACTGATCCGATCGCATCGCCTTCGGATATTATTGGCGCTATTATTTCTGAAGCGTATGATGCGTCACCTTCGGATAATATTGGTATAAATTGCTTCTCATCTCTTCTAGCCTTTAATATATTTCTACTCTCGATTACTTTTTCGAGATGTTTACTTATACTCTTCTCTAAAAAATCTTTTCTTGCTCCTCCAGATATAGCGATTATCTGATCCTTATCAGATATACATGCTATGTGGCCTGTTGTTTGTGCAAGTGTTTCAGCATATTCTTTTGCAAATGTACTTAACTCTCCAACTGGTGAATATTTTTTTAATATTACTTGTCCTGCATTGTCTGTAAATATTTCCAGTGGATCACCTTCACGTATTCTCAGAGTTCTTCTAATTTCTTTTGGTATAACTACTCTACCCAAATCATCTATTCTTCTAACGATGCCTGTTGCTTTCAATTAAACAACCTCCTTCTATGATGTCGCAAATAAGATGTCAAAATTCAAAATTATATATAGAACTTTGGAGTTATTATGCGACTTTTAAAATAAATTTATGCATTATTTAGAAATTTTTACAAAAAAGTCCAAAAAATACTAGGCGGCTTCCGTAAAGCTTTGTAAAGGCCTTGTTAATCCTTGATACCTTAGTTATATCATAGTGTTGATAGAATGAATCTTTCAAAGAATTTCTTATCCCAAAAGATTTGTGAATAATTATTCTGACATTGTCAAGGTAGTAATAAAAAATTTGCCTCATTGTTTTATTGGCCACATTATTTTTTCCTCTTCTATATTTTTCATATAACCACATGTATCAGTAACTTCAAAAAAAATCAAGGGGAGGCTCCTATAAAATTTTAAATATTTTTACAAATAAGATAAAAAGTAATAACTCTTTCTAATTTTGGCACAAAAAAAATAAGGAGACTAATTCCCCTTACTTTTGTAAAAATTTATTCTATTACAATACCAGCATTTGGATCCGTATTAATTTTAAGATCAGCAAAACTTTCCGCTTTTTGAATTTGAGCATTTTCAATAAGGCTAAAAATTAATTCATTTGCATAATTAGCTTTTGCAAATTCTATATAGT
>LNZM01000162.1 GCA_002007295.1 Candidatus Epulonipiscioides saccharophilum
ATATAGCTTTATGCTCTAAAAATACATGCTAAACTATTTCTATTGTCCTATTTCGATCTAGAACAATTTCTTGACCTCTAACAAATATTTGTGACACTTTTTCTTCGCCCAAATTCTCTATTGTTAACTTGTCATTCGAAACATTTAGATGTAGCTTTTGGCCTAAATAATACATGTTAAATTCTATATTATATATCTCTTTTGGTAATTTAGGATTTATATGTAGCTTACCACCTATCATCCTAAGACCAGCAAATCCGTATATAATACATTGCCATATTCCTCCATACGAGGCTGCGTGTACTCCTTCGTCACAAGAATGCATTTCCGGCCCGATATCTATCAGCAATGCTTTCCTAAATAATTCGGATGCATATTCCTGGTAGCCTATATCGTTTGCCAAAATTGCGTAGGTGCTTAAACTAAGCGATGAATCATGTAGACAAAATGGCTCGTAATAGTCAAAATTAGCCTTTTTAACTTTGGCGGACCATTTTTCTCCGAATAACAAGAATAATACCATAATGTCGGCTTGTTTTGATACTTTCATTTTGCTGATTTGTGCCATCCCATAATCTTTTGATATGCTAGCCACTAAGCTGGACGCTTTATACTTTGTTAAGTCTATTTCTTCCAAAGTTCTGTAAGTAGTATCTTGGTCGATTATTAATTCATTATCAGGTTCAGGTATATAAATTTTCGGCGATTTTTCCTTCATATCATCAATGAAGTTACTTATTTTTGTTTTTTGGTCAACTTTTTGTAGCACTTCTTGATTATTTTTTGCTAGATCCGTATAGCAATTTAGAGCATATTCTATGTTCCACTTGGCTAAATAATTTGTGTACGCATTGTCATTTATATGCTCAGTATATTCATCCGGCCCGATCACATCATTTATATGATACTGTTTATCTTTAGCCGAATATTCTAGGCGAGAATCCCAAAATTTTGCTGTTTCAAAAATAATTTCATAACCATACTTATTCATAAATTCTTCGTCTTCTGTAAACTGCTTATATAAATATACTCCAAAGGCTACGTCGGCCACTATATGAATTTCTATATCGCCGGTTATTACTTTTTCTTGCTCGCCCGTATATACGTTTACTCCATTGTATTTTGGTGTTACTTCTCCGATTTCTGGATCGGCGGCCTCCCAAGGGAACATAGCACCGTTGTATCCGTTTTCTTTAGCTTTTCTTCTGGCTCCTTCTAATCCTAAATATCTGTATTCCAATAAACTTCGTGCTACTTTTGGGTTCTGCACAATAAATCTCGGCAGCAAAAATACTTCCGTATCCCAAAATGTGTGTCCTTTATAGCCCTGACCAGATAATCCTTTGGCCCCAATGTTCATTCTATTATCATGGGCTGGGGTCATTACAAACATGTGATACATAGCATAATTAATTCCTAATTGATTAAAATCATCAGTGGACGTTATTTTTATGTAGTTATTATCCCAAAGTTTTTCATCTAAAGCGTTTATGCTTTGCTGAAGTAGATTATCATATCCTATTTTTATCTCTTCTTTCAACTCTTCATAGGACATGCTCGGATTAGGATGAGCAACCATTTTATTGTCTTTCGAAGTATAATAACTGACATATTTTTCGATCGTTAGTGTGCTTCCTTTCGCAACCTTTAATTTATATTCTGCGTATATCGTTCTTCTGGACATCTTAGGAGCCGGTAATATATCAATAAGAACATTGTCCATGAAAATTTGGTGAGCTGCATTTATATGAATGTCTATCCTAGATTGATTGGTTATAACATGTGTATAAGCAAACTGTTTTTCGTAAAATCTTCGTACATTATCTATCAAATGACATTCGCCTGAATTTGTTGTTCTGTTATCTATGCCCGAGATAAGTTTTATAGAAGCTTCTTTTTCTAGTGGCGTTATTTCTATATGCGATACTCCTAAATGTACGTTGGCCGCCGATACAAAACGCTTCATCAAAAACTTGATTGTATTATCTGCCGTTTTATACTTAAAAGACCTCGTTAGCTCGCCGGTTTTTAAATTCAAAGTTTTATCATAATCTATCACGTTATTTTCGGTTAAGAAAAATCGCTTGTTATCTATCAAAATCTCCATCGAAAATGTGTCCGATATATTCGGCAACTCCGTTACTTCGTTTTCCATGGCTCGATTAAAAGTGCCCGCTATTAATGTGGTAGCATTTTTTTTAGGATAATCTTCTTCGTTATAGCCTCGTATGCACATATATCCATTGCCTTGGCACATAATAGATTCTGTTTTACCTAAATCCATTTCGTTAAAACTATCTTCTGTAATTAAAAAATTTGCAAAATTCTCGGTTCCTTTATTATAAAGTATCACTTTAATCCCACCTTATATGATAATCGTAATCGCTTAAACTTTTATTTACCAGAACTTCAATTTCGGCCTCAGTATTTTTTCCTGCAGCATTTTGTTCTGTAGCATTTTGATCTTTGGCTTCAGCATTTTTTCCTGTAGCATTTTGATTTTTGGCCTCAGTATTTTTTCCTGCAGCATTTTTTCCTTCGGCTATATTTTTTCTCTTAATCTCTATGTCAAATAAACATTTACCGACCAGCAAATTTTTGATTTCTACACTATGCAATGCGGTCGGCAATTTTGGGGCTATCGTTATCATTTTATCTGGAGCATTTATGTCTATACCTAAAATATGTCGTAGAAAAACATGATGGATACCATAGCCAGACCAAAATTGCATAAAACATCCGTCATTTGGCAATATTTCACTAATAGCAAACGGCATATCTACATATAGGCTATCCACTAACATTTTTAGAAGCTCATATCCTTTATCTACGTGACCGTTTACAGAAAATACTTCGGCCAAATAACCTGTGTTAATTGACATGGATTTGTTTAGAGTATAAATATCATTGACCATATCATTTTTGTCATCACACATGCAATTTAATTTCATACCATAATTATTATAAAAATCTGCTGACATCATCTGATTTAATCCCGGACGTTTAACATGTTCCGGAACAAAGTCTTTCGTATACGGCAAAATGGAAACCCAATTTTTTAGGACTAATGGAATAAGCTCGGATTCTTCGTAATTTTTTGCCAATACTTTATTAAAATATTTTTCCATAGCGAGACTAAGTGTCTTAGTATTTTTTATGGAATTGACCAAAATATCACGGCTAGCCTGTATTTCGTTTTTCGTACAAATGATGTCGGCAAAAAATTCTTCTTCTGGATCGTAAAATTTGGCCAAGACTTCTTCAGTCAGAATCAAGCGGTCTTGTTTATATCCTTCAATTAAGTCTTTACGCCCCATTTCTTTGGCCAAATACTCCATGTGTTCATATGCTGCGATCGTCAAAATGGCCACGTCGATTAATCTACCTTCTATGCCCGCCACTTCTATTATGCCATTACCTTTAGGACAGGCCGAACCTTCTTCTGTCTGATCTTTAAGCCAGTTCAGGCCTAAAACACAAAATTCGAACATCTCATCCAAAAATTGTTTGTCACCTGTCCATTTGTATGTTTCATGTACTGCACTAATAAAATGCGGTGTTTCTTGTACATTTCCTTTCCCATAGACTATTCCAAATGGCGACATCTCATGTATTACTCGACCATTCCCATTTTCGGCCCAAGATAAGTTTTTTAGCAACCTTAAAGTTTGTTTTGTCATTTCATGTTGCCCTACTGCTAGTGTTCCGTAAATTCCATAGGTTGTGTCACAGCCGAAAAACCACTGAAAATCCGGAAATCCTGCTGTATAGCCCTCGCCGATACCGTCTATGTTTTGAACTAACATGTCATAATTTAGTTTTAATCCGTCAAACGCTTTGTTAAATGCCTCATCATTACTGATTATTTTTGTATTGTTAATCAGTTCTTGGCGACGTTGTTTGGGCCGGATAGTTTGTGAATGAATAGAGATTGTTTCGTGGGTAAGGTTATCCAAATCAGCTAACGTAGAGCTAGAAATTAAATATATTTTCACGGGCCTTTCTTGTTCTAATGCGAATTTAATGGCCACTTCGAAACAATTATTTTTCTGCTCAAACGAAATATCACTCTGCTTTACATTACTCGGATCTATAAATAATTTTGCAAAATAATCTTCTTGCTCATGCTTTACGGCCACGCTACTGTTACTGTCATATATTAGCCGAGTTGGCGCATCCTGAAAACCTTTGATATCCGCAGTCCAACAACCCTTAATTCGAAGGGGTATTTTAAATTCTAATTCTACACTTTTTTCTTCGGTTCTAAATTCTATGATTAACGCCTTTTTATTGTCTACCGCATTAATTTTTGTCTCAAATTTTTCATAGATAAATCTGCTTTCTCCTGTATCAAAAATATATTCCTTAGCCCTTAGTACTTCGTTGTTTTCTAAAATCTCATATCCGTTAGATAACTTGACCGGTTGTGTAAATATTCCGACCATTTCACCCATTATATGATGTCCAAGTGGCTTGAAAGATCCATCCTGTTTACCTATAATGTACATTTTGTTTGAAGATACTACATAATTACTATTGACCAAATTTTCTGTTCTCGTTATCTTCATGATTTTTTCTATCTCCTTTTTTATTATTTGATACCCGAAGTAGTTACGCCCTCAATAAAATATCGTTGACAAATTAAGAAAAGTATAACCATTGGTATGGATAACAACATAGCTCCGGCCATAGTTTGATTCGGAAATGAAAAATATTGGCTATTAAGAGAAGCCATACCAACTGGTAATGTATACATTTCTCGGGATGTAATTAATAAATTTGGCATAAGGAAATTATTCCAGCTACCCATAAACGACATAATAATAATAGTTGTTACGGCCGGTTTAGCGAGAGGCAGAGCAATCTGGAAAAATATTTTTTTACGTGATAAACCATCAATTTCGGCTGCCTCTTCTAAACTAACAGGAAAGGATAAGAAAAATTGACGCATCATAAATATATTAAACGCATTGAAGAGAAATGGAATAATAAGACCAACATAAGTATTCACGAAGTTAAAATTATTCAGCAACATATATTGCGGGATCATAGTAATTTGGCCAGGTATCATCATAATGCCTAAAATAGTCATAAATACAATATTTCTTCCTTTAAAATTTATTCTAGCTAAAGCATAACCGGCCATAGTACTTAAAATAACACCTAAAATAGTCACGCTGATTGCGATGAAAAAACTATTAAAGTACCATTTCGAAATGTCATTCTTGATTATGAGATCAATGTAGGTATTAAAACTGAGATTAGAAAAATCAAAATTCAGTTTGTACGCTTCTTTTGTCGGTCTTAAGGATGTATAAAAAGCCCAAAAGAAAGGAAACAGAGCGATGCAAGCGTAGCCTATAGTTGTGAAATAGAATATAATTTTCATAAATTTTGGGGTTGATTTATCCATTTACTTTCCTCCTTTTAGCTATCCTTTCACTTATTTTTCCGCCTAAACGTTTAGGTTTATAATTATCGTCGTCTTCTTTAAAGAATGATTGCTGCAATAATGTTAGCGTAAATATTACTATAAATAGACCGACGGCTACAGCAGACCCGTATCCCAATCTGTTTTCGCCAAAAGCCTTATTATATAAATACAGAACAACTGTTGTAGTTGAGCCGAGCGGGCCACCTGTTCCACCCGAAATAATAAAGGCTTGATCAAACATTTGTAGCGTGCCAATCATACCTACAATAACAACGAACATGGTTTTTTCACTTAATAAAGGTACAGTAATACTCCAAAAACTTCTAGCGCTACTTGCTCCATCTATGGCCGAAGCTTCATAGACTTCACGAGGTATATCTTGTAGCCCAGCTAAAAAGACAAGCATTTGGGTACCAACAGTAGACCAAATGGCCATAATCATAGCCAGTGGTAAAGCGTATGTAGGATCGTTAAACCAACTTACGGCCTGAAATCCAAATATACCTAAAAATTTATTAGCAATACCGTTTGTGTTAAATAAGAACATGAACATCGCCGCCGACGCTACCGCAGACGTAACGGCAGGAATATAGTAAGCTACCCTAAAAAATGTTTTGCCCTTAATTTTTTGATTAGCTACTGTTGCTAGCAAAAGGGCTATCGCCGTTTGAACCGGAACTACTATGAGAGAATATTTTAAGGTGTTAAAAAGTGCTTGGTAAAAATTTGGGTCGCTTAAAAGTTCTTGATAATTTCCAAATAGAATCCATTCCGATTTGTCCGGCTTTAACATGTTATAATCCTGAAAGCTAAGTATAAATGAATACAGTGCTGGCCCGATTACAAAAATGAGCATAAGTATTACGACCGGGGCCACCATTATCCAACCATCGATATTTTCTTGTGTTTTCTTGTCCATATAATCCCTCCTTATATAAAACTGCATATTAAAAAAACTAGAGACTAGAAGCATAAATTTTTCAGCTTTTCTTTAGTCACTAGTTTTTATTTCTTAATTTACTGCTTAGAAAGAGCTTTGTCTATATTTGCTTGGGCTGTGTCAAATGCTTCTTGAACAGTTACGCTGTCGTCTAACAATACTTTTTCCATAGCTTTGGCTGCTTCATCAACGACCGTAGATGAGATGACTCCATAATTAAATTCGCTGGCTATCGGTGCAAGGTCAGCAAAAACGGCTCGCTCCGGCCAGTTAGTTTTAAACTCTTCAAGAGCTGTCGTTCTAGACGGCATTGATCGGCCCGCATCCGCTACTATTTGCTGCTGCTCGGATGAAGTTAAGAATTTTATCACGTCTTTTGCTTCTTCTGGATGATCCGTATTTTTTGACATAGAATAAGCTACAGTAAATTGCATGGAGGCAGGTTTTTCTTTATATGGAATTGGTACTACTCCGTATTCTAAATCTGGTGCTAATTCTAACATACTATTTACCATCCAATTTCCTTCGATTGTCATAGCTACCATTTCAGAAGCAAAAGCATCGCCGTCCCAGCCTACGCCTAATTGTTGTGGTGTTTGTGCGTATCCATCTTTTATAAGGCCGATCCAAAATTCATACGCTTCAATATTTTTCGGATCATTGAATGTTGGTACGCCGTCTTTCATCATGCTACCACCATTAGAATAGAAAAATGGTTGCGCTCTATCAATACCATTTTGCAGCGATAATCCTACTACACCGTCTTTTGTTAAAGCTTTCGCAACTTTTTCTAGTTCGGCCCATGTAGTCGGTGGCTCGAGTCCAGCTTCAGCTAACATAGCTTTGTTATAATATAAAGCTAATGTAGAAAAATCTTTTGGTATGCCATATAAAACTTCATCTTGACCTCTAAAACCATTTAAAAGTGCAGGCTCAAAATCTGCTAAGTCTTCACCCGTTAATAAGTCATCTAACGATGCTAGCTTTTCGGCATCTATAAATTGTCCAGCTTGAAAAATGTCCATGTAAAAAATATCGGGCTCATTGTTAGAGACCATACGAGTTTTTAAAACTTCCCAGAAATCTCCAGATATCGGCTCAATAATTATTTCTACATCCGGGTTATCGGCCATATAAGCCTCAGCTTGTTGTGTAACTATGTCAACTTCAAATGGGTCTGAATATGTAGCAACCGTAAGTTTTACTTTATCGCTTGATGCTTCTGAATTACTACTACAGGCTACCATTCCGAGCGACAGAGTAGTCATAATAAACAGAAAAGATAATTTTTTCATTTTTATTCCTCCTAAACGTTATGGATAATTCTAATATTAGTATATTGTACCTTTCAAATATTGTCAATATATTTTTTGCAGAAAAATTATCCAAACAATAAGACTATATACTAGAAGTCTTTAGGTTCTAATTTATAGCCTAACTTTTTTTTTAGATACTATCTCTAATTTTTAGTTTGCAATTTAGTATGATGGTTGTATCTATATCTAATGATTGTTTTATAGCATAAATTAATTTGGCAACTTCAAAGCTTTTGCTATAACTATTTTGATTTATTATAAAATCTTTAGTTCTAATTTATAGCCTAACTTTTTTTTAGATACTGTCTCTAATTTTTAGTTCGCAATTTAGTATGATGGTTGTATCTATATCCAAGGATTGTTTTATAGCATCGATTAATTTGGCAGCTTCAAATCCCTTGCTATAACTATTTTGATTTATCGTACTTAATTTTGGAGTCACATACCTAGTAATAGGGATATCGTCAAAACCTATTATAGCAATATCTTTTGGAATGCTTTTTCCTAATTTTTGAATAGCTTCCATACAACCCAAGGCCATGTAATCGCTTATACAAAAAAAACCGTCTATTTGCGGATACTGTTCTAATAAATTTAAAGTTTTTTGATAAGCTAATTGTTGATTAAAATCTGCATCTATAATATACTCTTCTATTATAGGAAGCTTTTTTTTCTGCAACGCTATCCGATAACCTGCTTCTCGCTCCAAACTTATGCTAGCATGATGACTGCCGGATATAATTGCAATATTTTTTTTGCCTGCATTAAGTAACGCCTCAACAGCTAGGGTAGAATAATAAGTATTATTTATAACAACACAGCCTTTGTTTATACCTTCAGCAGGTATATCAATACATACGATATTATAGTTCGTCTTAAGCAACTCGATTAATTTCGGATCATCATAATCAAAACCATATAGTATAGCATTTTGTATGCCCTTTTCTCTAAAAAAATGAACATAGGAATTTTGAATTGATTGTATAATATATAAAACCGTTTCATATTGTTTAGTACTACTAAATTGATGTATACCATTTAGGATATCATAAAATTCATTATATTCTGATTCGTTATTTTTATTTTTAAAACCTTGGACAACAAATGCTATTTGATTGGATGTGCCAGTAACTAATCTATGAGCAGCGAAATTTTTTACATAGCCCATTGAATCAGCTAAAGACTGAACTCGTTTTTTTGTTTCTTCGCTCACGTCTTCATGGCCATTTAATGCTCGTGAGACTTGTGTTACGGATAAATCGGCTGCCTTAGCGATGTCTTTTAAAGTGATCATAATAGAATAGCCTCCCGAAACGTTAAGGTTTTTTAGAATTTCGAAAATTATATGCTTTGATATAATTTTTTAAATATATTCTACATCAAATGTTTGGAAAAAGCTATAGTAAATTTTATAAATAAAAAAAATCGCTTCATAGCTCTTAGATTATAAGAACTATTTGGCGACAAGTTAACTCTCTTATTTTATTTTTATTAGCTTGTAAGAACTATTTGGCGACTCCTCGGTATTTACATAAGTGGTGCAAATACCATCAATATTCCGTTAATAGCTTTATCCATAACACTTAGTTGCATGTCTTCCAATTCAATTTTTTGGCACTGATCAATTGTATCTTTTTTATCCTTTTCTAAATCTAGTATCGCAGGATTATTATACATGTAAACTCCACACTCAAAATTTAAGTATAAACTACGATAATCTAAATTTATTGTGCCTATCATTCCTATCTTGCTATCCGCTACTATAGATTTGGCATGTAAAAATCCATCTATATATTCGTATATATTTACCCCGGCCTTTAGCAACGGTATATAATTCATTCGGGTAATTCTAAATACTGATTTTTTATCTGGTATCCCAGGTGTTAAAATGTGAATATCTACTCCTCGCCTAGCGGCCAACATTAATGAATTTTTCGTCATATCATCTAATACTAAATAAGGAGTCATAATATAGATACTTTCTTGCGCTTGGTTAATTATATCAATATAAACATTCTGGCCTACTGTTACATCATCGAGTGGATTATCTCCGAATGGTTGCACGTAACCAGCGTTTTCATGATACTCTTGTTCTACCTTATAATCCATTGGATTTAACGCTATATCTGAGGCAACATTCCACATCTCAATAAATAAGCATGTTAATCCCCAAACGGCCGGTCCATCTAGCATAATGCCCGTATCTTTCCAATGGCCAAACCTAACAATTTCGTTGATGTATTCATCCGCTAAGTTGATTCCACCTGTAAAACCTATTTTGCCGTCTATTACTAAAATTTTTCGATGGTCTCTGTGATTGGCTACGATTCCTGCAATCGGCTTGATCCTATTAAATACTGTACACTTAATATTTGGATGCGCATATTCTAGTTCTTGTCTATATTTCCACGGCAATGTTGTTAAACAACCCATGTCGTCGTACATGATGTAAATTTTTACGCCGGCTTCTGCTCGTTCGACTAATTTTTCTAAAATTTCGCCCCACATATGTCCTTCTGAAATTATAAAATACTCCATAAATATAAAATTTCTAGCCAAAGATAAATGGTTTAGCATGTCATGAAAATACTCTTCACCTAACGGAAAATATTTTACATTCGTGCCTTCAAAAGCCGGATAATGTGTTGCTTTTTTTAAATATTTTGCCGTGCTATAAGCACGTGTATTATCCGCATAAAAATGTTGATTTGTTTCTTGATCCTCGGTTAAACATTTTTCTATTTTTGCAATAGATCGATTAACCTTATCTTTTAATTTTTTGGCTGGAGCTTTCTCACCCCAAAGTAAATATATAATAATACCTAATAATGGTAATAAATGAATAATAACAATCCAAGTTAATTTATACGCTCCTGGCTCACTATTACCGACTAAATATATGATGAATCCTAAAGACAAAAAATACAACGCTACTGATACAAAAACGGATATTTCCAGAAATTGCACAAACAAGATTAAAAATAAAATAATTTGTAAAACAGCTATAACAGTAGTAATAAATACTCTATTGTAAATCGTATTCTTATAATCGGCTGACTTTAATAATCTCATAAACCCCTCCTGTTCACAGTTTGTATAATGAAAAAAAAATAGCTAAATATATTTGTTGTACAGTAAACAAATATTATGTGTGCTATTTAATAATCTTATGCTACCTACGCTTTAAATATTAATGTAATTTATGTCATTTTTCTATTAAGAGCCAAAATTATTTCTACTTCATACATCTTATCAACTTTTTTTGATATAAACTTTCCCTAATGCACTCTAAATATATTTGGACAAATATTATTGCCTAAGTTTGTACTAATTTTTGTATTGAGCCGATTAATAATAGCTAGATTCCAAAATAATCTAAACTCCATCCGTCAGTTAAAATAAAATCAAAATCATTTCTACTTCATACATCTTATCAACTTTTTTTTGATATAAACTTTCCCGAATGCACTCTAAATATATTTGGACAAATATTATTGCCTAAGTTTGTACTAATTTTTGTATTGAGCCGATTAATAATAGCTAGATTCCAAAATAATCTAAACTCCATTCGTCAGCTAAACTAAATATGTAAATTCGGATTAAATAAAATATTTTGATATTATATGGAACATATTAATACTCACTCTCGTCCAATATTTTAAAGAACAACTATTTCTATTTCAGTACAACTAAATATAGTTTACAGCTTTCCTATTAAAATTATGTAACATACCGCTTACAATTCGGCTTCAAATAACTTAAAATTCTATAACTTTGCATTATTAAAAATGTATCCTTATATTAAAAATGCGTACTTAATTTATTCTTTACATAATCTTTGAGGAAAGCAAAAATAGTTGATCTAATTTTTTATATAATAAAGGAGAGAAATTATGAAAACAATCAAGTATATACTTATTTTTTTAGCAGGACTTATAGCATATTTCCTTATCGGTGGAGTATGTTTATATTTAACCGGAAATACGCCAGCAGAATTTATAGCTTTATTTCTTGAATCAATTTTCGGATAAAAGCAATGAATATCGCAATTAGAAAAATGATAAAATCTGATATAATAGAATTTCCGATTGAGTTTCTTAAACAAGGAGGGCATAATAAGTCGGAAGCACTATTTCAAAAATATTTTCAAGAACAAGAAGAAGGTAGCAGAAAATTATTTATTGCTACCGTGGACAACAAAATTGCAGGATATGCGACCTTATTACCCCAGGATTTATTCGGAGCATTTAAAGGTAGAAACATCCCAATAATTGTAGATTTCAATGTATTAGAAAAATATCAAAAACATGGAGTCGGCACAACAATCTTGAATTATATTGAAGATAACGTGAAAAAATATTCGTCTGAAATATGTCTTGGAGTGGGGCTTCATTATGGATATGGTTCAGCACAAAGAATGTATATCAAAAGAGGTTACATTCCTGATGGAAGTGGCGTTTGGTTTCAAGACGAACGTTTGGAGCAATACGCAAAATGTATAAATGATGATGAATTAATTTTATACTTATCGAAAAAACTTTAAGAACTTCTCAATCAGCTTCGCTGACAGGGGCTGTCATACTAACAATCCAAAAAATTAGAAAACGAGCTATCAAAAAAGAGTAGCTCGTTTTTTTGTGTGCAAAGGTCAAGTGCGCGGCTTCGCTCTTTTACTCTATCCGTCAGTTTCGCTTACGAAGGTTAAGTGCGTCGCTTCGCTCTTTTACTCTATCCGTCCGCTTCGCGTCCACCTTCCTCAAGAGGAAGGCTAAATTCAAAATCCTCCCATGAAAAATGAGAGGATTTTTTTTGTGCGTAAATTAATTTCTTCTTAAACTTATTCAGCCATTTTTTTGTAAATCTCATAACGATCTTTTGCGTCTTGCTCTGTCTTCGCAAATAATCTATCGCTTTCTTCTGGATATAATTGAGTCAGCGCAGAATAACGTAACTGATTCATTATGAAGTCCATAAAGCTTTCGGATGGCTCTGTCGAATCTAATACAAACGGATTCTTTCCATCTTCTTTTAATTCTGGATTATACCTAAATAAATGCCAATATCCTGCTTTTACCGCATCTGCTGTGTTTCTGATAGAACAGCTCATGCCTTGCTTCAATCCTTGGCTTATACATGGTGCATACGCTATAATTATGGATGGTCCATCATACGCTTCGGCTTCCAATAAAGTTTTTATCAACTGATTTTTATCAGCTCCAATCGCAACCTGCGCTACATAGACATTGCCATAACTCATCATCATCAGTCCAAGATTTTTCTTTCCTGTTTTCTTTCCTGATGCTGCAAACTTCGCTATCGCCGCCGCCGGTGTCGCTTTCGATGATTGGCCACCTGTGTTAGAATAGATCTCGGTATCAAATACTAGCACATTTACGTTTTCTCCAGATGCCATAACATGGTCTAGACCACCATAACCGATGTCATATGCCCAACCGTCGCCACCTAGAATCCATTGTGAACGTTTTACTAGGTGGTCTTTTCTTTCTTTGATTCCTTCCACTATAGCTTTCGCATCTCCAGTAAAGTTTCCGTCCAACACTTTTAGTACTTCTTTACTTGCTGCTTTAGATCCTTCACTATCATTCTTATTTTCGATCCATTTTGAGAACGCATCTTTTGCTGTGGCATCAATGTCCATAGCAACCAATGCTTTCATGTCATCTTCAAGTTTATTTCTTAATTGCCTATCTGCTAACGCCATACCATAACCGTACTCTGCGTTGTCTTCGAATAACGAGTTAGCCCATGCTGGACCTTTTCCTTCATGGTTTGTTGTATACGGTGTCGCCGGTGCTGATCCACCCCATATGGATGAGCAACCTGTAGCATTCGCTATTACCATTCTATCGCCAAATAACTGAGTAACCAATTTAATATACGGTGTCTCCCCACAACCTGCGCACGCACCAGAAAATTCTATTAATGGTGTTTTAAACTGACTATCTTTTACAGTCTTACCTTCTACTAAGTCGCCTTTATAAGATACATTGTTGATTGTATAATCCCAATGTTTGTTTTCTTGCTCTACTACATCTCCTAACGGCTTCATGGTTAATGCTTTCGTTTTAGCTGGACATATATCTACGCAGTTCGCACATCCTGTACAGTCTAGCGGACTTACTTGCATTCTGTATTCTAAGCCCTCAAACGCTTTTCCTGTAGCCTTTTTAGTTTCTAAAGAATCAGGAGCATTCGCTTTTTCAGTTTCGTTTAATAATACTGGCCTAATACATGCATGTGGACATATCAATGCACATTGGTTACACTGAATACAGGTTGATGCATCCCAATCCGGTACATCTATCGCTATACCACGTTTCTCGTATGCTGATGTTCCGCTAGGGAATGTTCCATCTTCATATCCATTAAACGTACTGATTGGTAGACTATCTCCTTCTTGTGCATTCATTGGATACACTATTTTCTTAACAAATTCTGTTCCTATCTGGTGTCTTCTGTTTCCTTCTCCTTCGGATGCATTCTTCCATCCATCTGGTACGTTCATCTTAACTAAAGCACTAACGCTCATGTCAATAGCTTCATAGTTCATGTTTACGACTTTTTCGCCTTTTTTGCCATAAGCTTTTTCTACCGAATGTCTTAGTTCTTCTTTAGCTTCTTCGAACGGAATTATTTTGGCCAAGTTAAAGAACACTGTTTGCATAACCATGTTTATTCTTTTGCCTAACCCTGTTGTTTCACCTATTTTTGTTGCATTGATTATATAGAACTCAATGTCATTTTCAGCTATATACTTTTTCATCTTACCTGGTAAGTGATGCTCCACTTCATCTGGACCCCAGACACAGTTCAATACGAATGTTCCACCTTTTTTAAGGCCCTTTAAAACATCGTACTCATCTACATAGGATTGATTGTGACATGCTATATAGTCTGCTTCGTCAATCAGATAGGTAGACCTAATAGGTGTATCGCCGAATCTAAGGTGTGATACAGTTATACCGCCGGATTTTTTAGAGTCGTACGCAAAATAAGCCTGAACGTATTTGTCTGTAGTCCCGCCAATAATTTTTATTGCTTGCTTGTTAGCCCCTACTGTTCCGTCAGAACCAAGTCCCCAGAATTTACAACGAACTGTTCCTGGTTGTGATATGCTGAACTTTTCATCAGTCGGGATCGATAGATTTGTTACGTCGTCATTTATTGCTACCGTAAATCCATTAATTTGTGGCCCCGCCAAATTATCAAAAATAGCCTTAATGTGTTTTGGTGTAGTATCTTTGGATCCTAGTCCATAACGGCCACCGATGATTTTTACTTTTTGGCGACCACCAAATAATTTGCATTTCTTCACATCGTCGTCAAAAAACGCATTTCTAACATCTAAATACAACGGCTCTCCAGCCGCCCCTGGCTCTTTAGTTCTATCTAGAACGCATATTCTTTCCACTGTATCTGGGATTACTTCTAATAGATGCTTTATACTAAATGGTCTATATAAGTGAACTTTTACTACGCCGACTTTCTGGCCTTCAGCATTCAATTTGTCCACTGTCTCATCTATCGTTTCGGTTACGGATCCCATGGCTATTAATATATCAGTTGCGTTAGGTGACCCATGATAGTTGAATAGCCCATATTTTCTACCTACTTTTTCACTGATCTTTTTGAAATATTCTTCAAAATAATCCACCATTTTTATATAGTATTTATTAGAAGCTTCTCTTGTTTGGAAATAGATATCTGGATTTTGTGCGGTACCTCTAGTTACTGGATGCTCAGGCGAAAGAGCTTTTTCTCTAAATTTAGCGAGAGCTTCTTTGTCAACCATTTCTTCGAAATCAGAATAATCTAATATCTCAACTTTTTGAATTTCATGAGAAGTTCTAAATCCATCGAAGAAGTGTATTACAGGAAGGCTAGCTTTTATTGCTACCAAATGTGCTAACGGCGCTAAATCGGCTACCTCTTGAACTGAGCCGGAAACCATCAAAGCGCAACCTGTTTGTCTAGCGGACATAACGTCTTGATGATCGCCAAATATAGATAACGCTTGCGCTGCTAGCGCTCTTGCACTAACATGGAATACACCCGGTAAAAGCTCGCCAGCTACCTTATACATATTCGGAATCATTAGTAAAAGGCCTTGTGAAGCTGTAAACGTACTTGTTAAAGCTCCACCTTGTAATGATCCATGGAATGCTCCAGCCGCACCGGCTTCGGACTGCATTTCGACGACGCTTACTCGTTGTCCAAAAATGTTTTTCCTACCACTTGCGCTCCATTCATCCATTACCTCGGCCATATTACTTGAGGGTGTTATCGGATAAATTGTGGCAACATCCGTAAATGCGTATGCTGCATAGGCTGCGGCAGTGTTTCCATCCATGGTTATTTTTGTTTTTGCCATTTTTCGTTTCACTCCTTATATAAATACTAAAAACGTTAATATATCAAAATGATCTTTTGATCCCATTTTTACAGTACGGGAATTATCTTACATAAATACTAAAGAAAGTTAAGATATCAAAAAAATTTTTAGATCCCATTTTTACAGTGTAGGAACTAATTTGTTTAGATAAATACTAAAAAGGTTAATATATCAAAGTAATCTTTAGACTCCAATTTTACAGTGTGGGAATCAATTTGTTTGACTTTTGGGAAAAAACTATATTTATAAGCATTTTTATGCTCTTTAAAACTTACTTCTAATACAAAATTTTTGGCCACTTTCATGTCAAGAGAATCTTTGTTCTCGAAGCCCCGTTTTATGGCTTCCTTTATATTCTGACAAGTGACATCCGGATGATTGCTTATAACAGCACCTGCGAATCCTTCCTTGACGGCTACGGTTTCTATATCCGGATCTAGCTCGTTAACCTCTCTTATTAGGCCACCATCTCCTGTTACTAATAAGGTAGGCACGTTCAAATAATTACTTAAGGTATGATATATTAAAAATTCACTAGCCACTCTTCCGTTTAACTTCACTTTTGATAACTTCGTATCTAATGTGTGAGATAACGGTGAATATATACTGCCAGCCGGTGAGTGATAGCCTAGAAAAACGATGCCATCATAACTATTATCGATGCCTTCTATCATGTTGTAAGGATGATTTGCCCAACCGTTCATTAGCTTAACTTGTTTAGGTAAATCTTCATGATAAATATTTTTACCATATCCATGAGCATCCTTTAACAATATTTCTTTAGCTCCACATTCTATGACCGCTTCACAGGCTACTTTCGCCTCTTTAGTCATTCTAGCCTTAGCTTCAGGAGAAGCTGTCATATCGGACTCTTGCCAAGTGGATATGCTAGAAATCCCTTCTATATCAGCGCTAATATAAATTTTCATTGAACAAATATCTCCGTTTCACTATTAATTTTGCATTTTATTAGCTATTTAACTTTTCTTAATTTATTCTAATATTTATATTTCGGTTATTCTATCAAAAATATCTTTATCCTTTTCCAAACTAACAGTGTTAGCAAATACACAGTATTGATTTTTATCAATGATGCTTTTTAGGATTTCGGAAAATCCCTGTAAAGTCTCGTTAGTAGTATCAAACAATTCATTACGAGCCTTTTGTAGGCTGTCACGAGTGATATCTGCAAAATAATATAATTGTGCTGTATAGCTTTCTGTGGCTGGAGTAAACGGGAAATCTTGAGAGCTAATGGTACCAATTAAATATTGAAGTAGTTCTCTATCAGTTAAGTGTAAATTTTTTATATAATCAATCATAGTACGATATACTACTAAAGTTTCTTGAATATTTGGATCTCGGTACGATGCGAAGTACACGTTCCCGGATTGTTTAAAATCACAAAAGCAACCATATGCTCCATTTTTAACTCGAATATTAGTCCAAAGATAATCCATAGATAATATAGATTTTAATAATTGTAAACCACCGCTATATTTATAACCTAATTCTTTTAAATTGTAGCCTAATGCTACATAGTTTACGTTACCAGCATAAACGATAGCTTCTTTTACGTCTGTCTTTTCGAAATAATCATTAGACTTTTCAAGCTCTCTTTTTGGTAGCCTCATTATACTGCTGTGAACTTTATCCAAAATTTCGCTCTCATCATCTATTGCTATTCCTATCTGCATTCTATCGTAATTACCTAAAATTAGATAGCCCCTTTTTAAATTTTCTATAAAATTTTTTCGCTTTTCTTGCCAATTGTCTACCACATCTTGTATTAAGTGATATAATTCCAGTCCATGACACTGCTCTTCGAATTCACCCAAGGCTGTAAAATGAGATAATAGCCTGGTTATAGCAAATTTGTGCCCTGCCCTTGAAAGTTCCATTTGCATGCTAGATTTTAATTCTTTTAAAATTTCTAACAGTCTATCCATATCGTCAAATTGCGTATTCGTTAAAATTTCGAAAAAAATCTCTAGCTGTTTATCGATATATTCTGTTAACGCTTTTGTTTTGATAGTAAAATAACGCTCGTTTTTACCAGGTGTTTTTATATTTGCTATACCACGCATACTGTAATTAATATTCCCAAGATACATATCCGTAATAGAAGATAATTTTTCATAGTTATAGTTGCTAGTATCTAGTTTGCCTAATAACCCTACTAGTATTCCTAAATAAGGAATTAGGTCATTTTGTATGCCATCTAGATGAATATAAAAACTAAGATAACAAATTTTATTAGTTTTTAGTTTCGAAATAATATATTCTTTATTGTCTTTTATTATTACATTATATCTCGGAAACATAACTGATCTAGACAGTTCATCTTTGGATAGAAGAGGAATTTTTGCAATATTTTCTTCTTTATCCGGTGTATCCTGAAAGAGCTTAAAAGAATTATTTTTTTCTATTAAAGCTTCTAATTCTGCAACAGACATACCGGCTTTAATATTTGCAAGTTTTTCTGTTATTGCTAAACTTTCCTGTTCGGCCAATGTTTCATCTGGATATAAAATAACTTTAGATCCATGAGAATTGTCTAAGAAATGTTTTTGAATGAAACTTTCAAAATAACCTTTAGAGGAGACATCTTTAATATACTGTAAAATTTTTTCATATTTCAATTCCTCTAAAGGATCGCCCTCATAAACCAAAGCTTTCACAATAGAAATAAAATAGCTTAGTCCTTTTGAATAACCGCCAGTTTCTCCTTCTCGCAAATAAAATTCACAAACTTGAATAGCTCCAACAATAAGATCCGGATCTATCCCTTCTTCTACAACTTGCTTTAAGGTTTGATAAATTACATCGTAAAATTCTTCTTGTTTATCCTTTTTGGCGTTCTTAGCTATAATGCTAAATATCGGCTGTTTTAAATGCGTTTGGAAAATTCCAAATACATCTTCTGCTATATCCGCCTTTATTAATGCTTTCCTTAATGGTGAGGCCGGCGTATCTATTAATATGTGTTCCAATATATGCATTGATAAATTAAATAGCCTGTCTGTTGCTTCGCCTACAGCAAAATTTAGCGATAAATACAATTGATCTCCCTTCTTTTGCGTAGTAGAATAAGGAAATCTTTCTTCTATTATGTGTTCATACGGGGCCTGTTCTAATATTTGAGAATTAATATCTTGATGCTCAAATCGACTTAAATAATCTTCGTCTATAAATTTAAGTATTCTTTCTATATTCATTTTCCCATATAAAACAATATAGCTATTTGATGGATGATAGTACTTTCGGTGATAATCTAAAAATTCTTCGTACGTTAACTCTATTATCTGATCCGGTGACCCGCCCGATTCATACCTATATTGAGTGTCTCTGAATAAGGATTCTTTAATTTTTCGAAATAGCAATTCGTCCGGTGATGAAAAGGCTCCTTGCATTTCGTTGTATACAACCCCCTTATATTCCAAAGGCTCGTTTATATCAGTCAATTCAATCCTGGATCCTTCTTGCATTAATAAGAAATCGTTTTTGTATATATTTGGGAAAAATACAGCATCTAAATATACTTCCATTAAGTTATGAAAATCTTTGTCGTTTTCACTGGATATAGGATATAGCGTTTTATCCGGATATGTCATAGCATTTAGATAAGTGTTTAAAGAACCTTTAGCTAGCTCGACAAATGGATCCTTTAAGTCGAACTTTTCCGAACCGCATAATACAGAATGCTCCATAATATGTGGTACACCCGTGCTATCGGATATTGGTGTCCTAAATCCTATCCCAAATGTTTTATGAATATCTTCATTTTGAAGATACAAAATTTTTGCGTGTGTTTTATCGTGTCTGAATTGATATACTGTTGCATCGATTTCTTTTACAAAATCTTTAGTAATCTGTGTAAATTTATCAGTCATGTAATCGTCTCCTTTTTGGTATTATAAAACGTATATTTATTTTTGTCTAGACATTTTCAAGCAAACGTCCCTTAAGTCTCGTTCATAATCATGGTTTCGCAAACCTCTTTAGTTTCTCTTTTTGTCCCATTAGTCAGCTTCTCTTAACAGGGGACGAGGAGAAATTAAAACGAAGTAAATACAACTTGTAGTACCCCTCAGACAGCTTTGCTAAAAGATTCTTAAGTTCCTGTCTATGTCTGGAAGGGGTGGCAGGACTACTTCTCCGCAATTTTGCTTAAGCATTGCTACTAAAGTTGGCCAGGCAAAATTCTTAAGCATTGCTATTTTAATACGAAGTACTAAAATAAATTTGGCGATATTTTTTTATTTGTATTTACTCTTTAAGATTAAGCATGTTATAATAACATGTAAAATTTTAGAAAAGGAGCATATATATGAAAAAACTAAACAATGCTTGGAAAGTATTAATGGCCATTACAATGTTGATATCGCCAATCATAGCTACGGATATAGTAGCCAACGATGAAGTGAATGTATCAGTAGAGATGCCGGCTCAAGTTGTAGCCCAATGGAACGTTGTAGATATAGACATAAACGGACAAGTTCCTCTCGGCTCCAACCCTTGGATGGATACCGCCGGTAAAGTCAAAGCTATATTTACTCACGAAGATGGATCCGAAATTCCGGTTAACGCATTCTATTCTGATAACGGAACTTGGACTCTTAGATTTTCGCCTAATAAATTAGGTACTTGGTCTTATTCTGTATCCTATGATTGGGCCGATGACTACATATTCAAAGATGAAAGATACTATGAAGATCAGACAATACCCGTGGATACAAGCTTAGAATATAAAGAAGAATATGGGAAAATATTCAACAATGTATCTGGTAGCGTAACATGTATAGAAAACACAAACGAGTTAATGCACGGTGGCGTAATCCGGGATTCGGAAAACTTAGATCACTTCATGTACGAAGATGGTACTCCACATTACTTAGTCGGATACGAAATAGACTGGCTAGGCATGATGGACCAGGGAATAAATGGAATAGAAAAAGCGAAAGCCATGATTGACCTTTTATTAGAAATGGGATATAACGAAGTATTAATGAACGCCTTTGGTTGGGACACCACTTGGTGTAACGGTCACTCCTCTGGTCCAAACAACAATCACAAAGGTTTCGACTTCGGCCCAACCGGCGACTTCCCATGGAAAACTTTTGACAACTTCACATTTACCGACGCTACATATAAATACTACAACAAAAATAAAATAGACTATAGCCAAATGAATGAATCCTATTGGGCCAAATTCGATGAAGTCATTCAGTACATGACCGAAAAAGGTGTGACAGCACATATATTTTGGAAAGTGTATAATAAAGAAGTAATGTGGGCTAATAACGCAAACCGTGGCGCAAGTTACTATGATAGCAATCCATATGTAGACTTCGAAGACACAATGTACGCTCGTTACTTTAGAGACAGATATGGAGCCTACAATATAATTTTTGACATGGGTAAAGAATCTTACAACTTAAGCTGGAATGCTGACGACTCTGCACCGGACAGATATTCAAACGGTATACCAGCCGGAGAAGGAAACGCTTTCTATCTAGATGCAATGACGAGAGAATTTCATGATGGAAACGGACATGACAGAATAATAACCGTTCATGACTATGACACGTACATGAGTTATTTAAAATCGAAAAAAGGTTCACCAGAAAATTATTCGGTTAACGGCAACTATACCGACATGGTTCAAATGCTAAGTGACCAAACTCATAATAGTAGCGGCAAAGGGCCAAACTATAGTAATACATTAAATAATAAAAACAATTATCCTTTAATGCCATACTATCAATCAGAAACAAATTATCAACATTCCAACTACGTTCCTCATTACAACACCTATGGTGCCAAAAACGATGAAAAAACTCCTGAAGCCGCTATAAGAGATTATTGTGAAATCACCGTAGCTGGCGGATATTGGGCACATTACTATACTTTACACGCATGGGACGTTATCAAATATGATGAAAAACCAGATAACCATGAATACATGACCAACTTGGTAAATTTCATAAACAACAACGTCGGCGTAGCCACCTGGCAACAAATGAATGCTCAACAACTTAACGCTACCGGCGACGCTCGGGCCATAATCGGTTTGAAAGAACAAAACGGATCCGCTAAGGTTGCTTCTAGCATTCCAGGTAAAAACTACTTAATTTATGTAGGTTACGGTCTCGACAATGTCGGCTCGCCTAGACCAGATTATCTGAACAGTGTAACCGTAAACTTCACTCAAGTCACAGATCCTCTAACTGGTTATTGGTATAACGTCCTAACAGATGAGACCATAGAATTGCCAGATGTGATTACTTCGAATGGTGAAGTAACTTTTGCTTATCCAGCATTTACTCAAGCGCCTAACAAACAAGGTTCCGGCGATAGTGCATTTTTATATTTTTCTGTAGCTAAATAGAACATTCTCTATCCGCATTTTGCACTTTACCCTTACCTCTTTTCGGAATTGAAAAATTAAAAAAAAAACGAAGTAAGTACAACTTGTAGTACCCCTCAGTCAGCTTCGCTGGAAGGGGCATACATGGGAACTTAAGAAAATTAACTATATCACTTATAAATTTTGTATACAGATCACATAAGCAACTACAACTAGAAGGCGCGCTTTCTCCCTCCGTCAGCTAACGCTGACACCTCCCCCGCAATTTTGTAACTTCTTAAGTTCCCGGCTATGCCCCTGGAAGGGGAGCAGGTTGCCCGCACTCTTAGTTAGCTACGCAAAAAGATTCTTAAGTTCCCGGCTATAGCTGGTTGCTTCTACACAATTTTGTGCAAACTGGAAGGAGAAGGATACCGTTGCCTAATTAAAATGCATACCTTCATTATATAGGATAAGGTGCGGGGCGACAGCCCTTTTTTTAATTCACCGCATTTATAACATTACCATTTAAATAGCTCTTTAAATTATTAATAGCTGTATTTAATAATCTCATTCTAGCTTCTTTTGGCGCCCACGCAATGTGTGGCGTTAATATACAATTCTTTGCTGTTAACAACGGATTATCATCCGAAATCGGCTCTGTCGATACTACATCTAATCCGGCTCCAGCCACTTTTCCGCTATTTAGAGCATCGGCTAAATCTTGCTCCTTGACTAACGGTCCTCTCGCTGTATTTATTATCATTACTCCATCTTTCATTTTTGCTATCGTTTCTTTACATATTAATCCGGTATTTTCCGCAAATAAAGGACAATGCAAACTTATTACATCTGATCGTTTGAACAACTCATCTTCGGATACATACTCATACCCTTCTTTTTCTAATTCTATGTTTACAAACTTATCATATGCTATCACGTTCATTCCTAATGCTTTGGCAACCCTTGCGGTTACCTGACCGTTTCGCCCCATACCTACTATACCAATAGTTTTTCCTGCTAATTCTATTAATGGATAATCCCAAAAACAAAAATGCTCACAATCTTGCCAAGCTCTTTCATGTCTAACCACATAACTATGATGACCTATATGATGACATAATTCTAACAACAATGCTATGGCAAACTGTCCCACAGCGTCATTTCCATAAGTCGGCACATTACATACAGGGATACCTTTTGCTTTCGCTGCCTCCACATCTACGATATTATATCCGGTAGCTAAAACTCCTACCCATTTAATGTTGGTCTGATCAAAAGTTTCCTTGGTTAATGGTGTTTTGTTAGTGAATACGATATCAGCATCTGCAATTCTATTTACGATGTCTTCAGGATTAGTTTTGTCATATACCATAGTTGGAGCTATTTCTTGTAAATCATTCCAACTTAGATCGCCTGGAATAGCAATAGGTAAGACTTTGAGATGATCTCCGTCTTTTCCCCTGCTCCACACCGTACGTGAGACTTTCACCTCATACGGCGTTCCAACGATATTAATTTACTTTATATTTAATTTCAAAATTTCCAGTTTTAATTCGTAAAGTATTTACCTTTTTCCAAACTTTTCTATTTTAACTGTCAAAGTCGGTTTACCTCCTTTATAGAGTATCACCTCTTTTAGTCATACAAGAACCTTTGATTATTTTGATTTTAAATATTTTATTAATCATCGTCTTGGGGCTATCCCTCCACCACTTATTATCATAGCTTCATCAGTACTGTGCCCCTACTCTCACTAGGATTAAGTCTATTTTACCGTATTACTAGTTGGCTTATAAGACTATATTTCAACGAGGGTAATCTCTCCATATTCCTAGCTTTCCACGTTCCAATAATCTTATCTTTTCATATATCTTTAGGTAATTCCTTTAAGCCTGTTAGCTTGATAATGCCTTTAACATTATAAGGT
>LNZM01000163.1 GCA_002007295.1 Candidatus Epulonipiscioides saccharophilum
ATTTAAAGTATAACCAAAAATAATAAGCTTTAAACACTTTTTGGAAAATTTTTTATAAAAAATAGTTTATAGAAAATAACGTAGTTTTAGAGGCCATGATTTTGGTGGTTACAGCCGATTTTCCTATGTCAGATTAAATACTTTTGAAATAGACTAGGAGAAAGTTTCAACGAATTATTTTTGATAGTTAATATGTAAAAATTAACAAAAATTACCGCTTGTATTACATAGTATATATATGTTATAATAAATTTGTTATTATTCTTGGTGAAATGATAACAATTTATGCATAAAAAAACGAGATCACCACAAGAAAAGGCTTGTTTTTTAAAAAAACCACTCGCACGAACGAGTGGTGGTTGTGTGTTACCCACCGCCGGCTATGGATTAGTTTTTCAGTCCATAGGCAAGGGGGTGACTATACTATGGAAAATTTTGCTATAGAAGTGCTGTCAATATTAACACTGCCAACAATATTAATAATTCTGGCAATGTTTTTAGCAACAGTTCTAGTATTATTGAAAAAATAACTTAACTTCTTTAATGCATTTAATATTTTTAACTTAATACTTGATATAGAAAGTGAGGCTAATAAAGATCACGAAAAATTTTCAATTTATAGCCGATCGAAAGCCCTTGTGGCTTCATGATAAAAACACTAAGGAGAACTCGATGGTGTATCTACTCCCACCAGATGTGTTCTCTAATATTAAGAAAGTATCTTCCGTAATGAAGGTGCTTTCTTTTTTTTGTTTAAAGTATACCCAAAAATAATAACCTTTAAACATTATTTTAAAATTTTTTAAAAACCACTCGCACGAACGAGTGGTGGTTGTGTGTTACCCACCGCCGGCTATGGATGATTTTTTTGAGTCCATGCGCAACGGAGGTGACTATAACTATGGATTATCTTAATCTGATAATATTAGTAATGTTTTTAATAACAGTATTAGTGTTATTTAAAAAATTTTAATTTTTAATTTGTATTAAAAAATTCATATCGAATAGAAAGTGAGGATAATAAAATCTCGCCGAAAAAATATTCAGCTTATAGCCGATCGGAAGCTATACAGAGCTTCGTGATAAAAACACTAAGGAGAACCATCTGGTGCATCTACCAGATGTGTTCTCTAATATTAAGAAAGTATCTTCAATAACGAAGGTGCTTTCTTTTTTTGTACTAATACTGTTTTAAAAAATAAAACAACTTATAAAATTTTATTAAAAAATTCATTTTGAATGAAAGTGAGGGTAATATGACCTCACAAATAAAGTATAACCAAAAATAATAAGCTCTAAACACTTTGTGGAAAATTTTTATAAAAAAATATTTATAGAAAATAAGGTTGTTTTAAAAGCCGAGACTTTAGACGCTGAAGCTACTTTTCCTACCTAGGATTAAATATATTTTCTGCAGAGACTAGCAATGGTCAAAATTTTATGCTAAATTAGGGTAATAGGAGGAACGAAACAATGAAAAAAAGTTTTTATGTAACAACACCAATATATTACCCGAGCAACAAGCTGCACATCGGCCATTCTTACACCACCGTAGCGGCGGATGCGATAGCGAGATACAAACGCCTAAGAGGCTATGACGTGATGTTCTTAACAGGAACGGACGAACATGGACAAAAAATAGAAAGACGAGCCTTAGAAGAAGACAAGTCTCCCCAAGAATTTGTGGATAGCATAGTAGACTGGATCAAGGATCTTTGGGCAACCATGGATATTTCTTACGATAAGTTTATAAGGACAACGGATCCGGAACATAAGGAGATCGTAGCAAAAATATTTAAGAAATTATATGACCAAGACGATATATATAAGAGTGAATACGAAGGGCTATATTGTACGCCATGCGAATCATTCTTTACTGAGCATCAACTAGTTAACGGTAAATGTCCCGACTGTGGACGAGAAGTAGAAAGAGTTAAAGAGGAGTCCTACTTTTTTAGGCTATCCAAATACCAAGACAGGCTCATAAAACACATAGAGGATAATCCGGAATTTTTGATGCCGCAGACGAGACAAAATGAGATGTTAAATAATTTCTTGAAAGTTGGTCTAGAAGATTTATGTGTATCCAGAACTTCTTTTACTTGGGGTGTGCCCGTTAGCTTCGACGAAAAGCATGTTGTTTATGTTTGGCTAGACGCTTTATCAAACTATATAACAGCCTTGGGTTACATGACAGATCATGATAAGGATTTCAAGAAATACTGGCCAGCTAATGTACAGCTAGTAGGCAAAGAGATAGTACGATTTCATGCTATAATTTGGCCTGCTATATTAATGGCTCTCGGCGAAGAGTTACCAAAACAGATATTCGGCCATGGTTGGTTAATCATAAACGGCGGAAAAATGAGCAAATCCATAGGGAATGTAGTAGATCCTAGTATTTTGGTGGAAAGATATGGCTCAGACGCTATTCGATATTTCTTATTAAGGGAAGTCGCCTTTGGCCAAGATGGAAATTTCTCGAATAATGCATTGATAAGTAGGATAAATTCAGACCTAGCCAATGATCTTGGAAATCTAACTTCTAGAACAGTAGCTATGATAGAGAAATATTTTAATGGTCAAATAACAAACAAAGGCCATGCTAGTCCATTTGATGCACATGTAAAACAAACTATAAAAAACAATGTAGAATTAATGGAAGATAGCATGGAAAAGTTATTTTTCAATAATGCATTGGAGCATATTTGGAATATCATTAGACGCTTAAATAAATATATCGATGAAACAACACCATGGATCCTAGCCAAAGATCCAGAGAATAAAGAAAAATTAATGGGTGTGTTGCACACGTTAGTCGAAGGGATAAGAATAGTAGGGATAATGATCGAGCCATTTATGCCTACAACGCCGAAGAAAATTTTTGAGCAGCTTGGCATAACCTCGGCTAAATTAACACAATGGGATAGTATCCATGAGTTTGGCCTTATAAAAAAGATTAGCGTTCAAAAAGGCGATAATTTATTTCCGAGAATCGATCTTGAGAAAGAACTAGAAGCTTTGGAGGCAATTCAAAATCCAGCCAAAGAGAGTGAAAAAGAAGAAGAGCCGAGCATAACAATAGAAGATTTCTCTAAAGTAAAGTTAAAAATTGGTGAAGTTATTTCTTCTGAAAAAGTCAAAAAGGCTGATAAATTATTAGTGTCTAAAATAAAAATAGGATCCGAAATACGAACTATAGTATCAGGTATAGCCAAGTTTTATTCTCCTGAAGAGTTTGTGGGCAAAAAAGTTGTTGTCGTTACTAATTTGGCCCCAGTAAAATTGCGTGGTATCATTTCCGAAGGCATGATACTCTGCGCCGAAAATGATCAGGGAGAACTCGTAACTATTGCGCCCGAAAAAGATATCATGAGCGGTTCAACTATTAAATAAATTAAAAGGGGGCTGTCGCATTAACTTCAAAAACGAAGGATTATATGCTGATTCCGTCATCTAATGACAACTCTCGGCGACGCTTCCATAGAAAACAAAATTGCGGGGAAGCGGTGTCCCCCTCCGGGAGGGAGGTGTCAGCGTTAACTGACGGAGGGAGAAAGCGTGCATACAAGATTTTGTTACTTTCAAGTAAATTATAAATTTTGCAAGTTTGTATCGTTTTCCTGTCATCTAAAATTTAATTACGACAGCCCAAGTCAGCTTTAGCAGACGGATAGAGTTAGGTGAATCTGATTGATAGATTAGGAAAGCTATTAGCGTAAATTGATTGAATAAGTAAAATAAAGGAGTACATACAAAATGGAAAATACTAAGAAGACTAAAAATAAGTCTAGCAAAATAGTTCTAATATCAGGAGTATTATTTGGATTTATATTTGGAATATGCTTAAGTATGAATACAAATGAAATAAACACTATACTTTTTGGAATTATGCTAGTAACAACAGGATTGTTACAAGTAGTAATCCATGAACTAGGGCATTTATTCTTTGGAATACTAGCCGGCTATAAATTTGTAGCAATAGGCTTCTGTGGCATAGCTATATATCGCTATCCGGATGGATACAAACTAAAAAAGATGATCATACCAGGGGTATCCGGCTATTGCCAAATGAAGCCGAATAGAAGTGTAGAAAAAACAAACGTTGGCTTATATTTAATGGGCGGAGTATTGGCGAACTCAATAAGTATTCTAATAAGTATTTTACTAATAATCTTTACAACAGTTAATGGATACATCCTGTTATTAATCGTGATGAATATAGTAATAGGTAGTTTATTTATTGTACTAAATTGGTTACCGCTAAAGCTTGGAATACTAAATGATGGACAACAATTTAAGGATACAAAAAATAATAAAGAAAGTAGAATTATTTTATATAAATCAATGGAATTGACAGCGGAATATATATATGGCCGAATGATCAGTGAAATATTAAGCCCCGAAGAATTAGATACAGAAGAATCGGTGCAAAACATAAATGGATTTATATATGAGTTAATGAAAGTGAATGGCTATTATGAAAAATTAGATTTTAATGTAGCGCAAGAAAAACTAGAAAGGTTAGAGCAGGAAAGCTTGCCCGAGATGATAAAGTTAGAATATAGCAAAGAAGTTTTCTTTGTAGAAATAATGAAGGAAAATGGAGATACAGATAAGATAGAGAATCTACATGGTGAGCTAAAACGATATTTGAAAATAACCAAAGATCAGCCCAGCACACAACGGGTAATATATGCATATGAGATATTACATAAAAAGGATAATAAAAAGGCTAACAATGCAAAGAAAAAGTTTGAACAAACGCTAAAAGGGCATCCATATTTAGGTGCTATAAAAACCGAAAATATATTAATAGATTATATAGAACAATAAGGCTACGAAAGAAGGGTCGGACGGATAATCCGACCCCTTTTTAGCTTTAACTTTCAGTGTTTTCGCTAAAAAAGTTTTTAATAGAAGAAATCCAGTCGTTAATAGTTTCAGAAATTTTATTGAACATATTCGTAACATATCCTGGTATTTGATTTATGTATTCGTTGGTTTGGATAACAAAATCAGTTTCTTTTATTTCATCTAACTTATTATTAGCAAAATCATAAAGCTGACGACATTTTTCAGATATGTTGTTAGAAAAATCAAGAATCTTTTCAGAAACGCTATCTAAAAATGGCCCAATGGTTTGAGGAAGTTCAGAAATCCAATTACCGCAACTATCGATAAATTCTAATATATAGCCATATAATTCATGAGATAGTACTTTAGTATAATCCCAAATGGTGGATGCAGCAAGAGCCGGAGTATCGTATTTTCCATTAAGAATATCTGAATAAAGTTGATCATCTACTTTTTCATGAAAAAATTCTTTAGTAGATAGATATGTATATTCAAATATATTATCCGTCTGTTGAGCTAACCGACTGTCTTTAATAGTATAAGTCCAAATTTGAAACATGGCTAGAAAAAATAATAGTAGGTAAACGCAATTTTTAATGAATTTCATAGTTCAATTACCTCCTGTTGTTAAATATAAAAATAAGTATACAAATAAAGATATGCGTACAACTTTTTAAGTATTCAATATGTCAATAAAAAAGCTTTAGCAAATTAATGCCAAAGCTAATGATAATTAATTTAAATTACGCTAACAATAGGAGAACTAAATTTACCCAAGGTTTCGCAGGTAGCTGTTAAGGATAGAGATCCAGGAGTAGAGGATTTAGCGATAACTATTAATTTCCCGTTAAAAGCTTCACAATAAGGTTCTGTAAAAATTCTAAGGGATGTAGCATCGCCACCATCGGAAGCGACATATTCTCCGCCGTCTATACTGAACTGAAGCTTATTGTTGGCCTTCGGACACAACACTCCATTTTCGTCCAATATTTCTAGAACAAAATAAACTAGATCTTCGTTATCGCCTTTTATTTCGTTTCGTTCTGGTGTTATTTTTACATATTTCGGTTCGCCCGCTGTCTTCATGGTAGCGGACATTTTAGTGTCGTCGTGTACTACTACTGTAATTTCGCCTGGCTCAAAATCTATATACTTCCATATTAATCTGTTAGATAAAAGTTCATCTTTTTCGTCTTTGTGCTTTATACCTTTTGATACACCATTGACAAATAATTCACCTGATTTCGCATGGGTATAACAATGGACATCTACTACGTCACCTTGGTTCCAATTCCAATGAGGTAGAATGTGAACGAATTTCTTGTCCGTCCATGCTGACATATAAGAATAGGCTCGATCCTTTTTTAATCCGGCCAAATCGTAGATACCGAAGTAAGAGCTTCTGGATGGCCATTCGGTCCTATACGGTGTAGGCTCACCTAAATAGTCAAAGCCTGTCCACACGAATTCTCCTAATAAATATTCGTTATTCTTTTGTACAAAAATTTCTCGTTCTGGTGCATACGCCCATGGTGGCCCTTCTAGATCATAAGAGCACATTTGTAGATCATCCATAGGTTCGGCTATAGAAGGATATCTTTTCGGTAGATAATAATGGCCACGTGAGCTTAAGCATGAAGATGTTTCACTTCCGTACAATGTCACTTTTGGATAAATACTGTGGAATCTTACATATTGATGCGGCTTATAGTTTGCTCCAACTATGTCCACTTCAGCAGCTAATCCGTTGGTAAACGCCGCCTCGGTATTATTAAACCCGGCTGTAGTCGGACGTGTTGGATCCTCATCATGACAAATATCACTTAAAAATTTAGCATACTTCCATCCGTAAATTAAGCCTTGTTCCAATATTTCATTTCCTATAGACCACATTATTATGGACGGGTGATTTCGGTCTCTCTGGACCATTCTTCTAATGTCTTTCTCGCCTTCTTCATTAAAATACTTTCCGTATCCATTAGCAACTTTTTGCATTTTCCATTCATCAAATGCCTCGTCAATTGTTAATATTCCGTACTCATCGCATGCATCTAAATACTCTGGGGATGGTGGATTATGGCTGAATCTTATCGCATTTACGCCGATATCGATTAGCTTTTCTATTTGACGGTTTATGGCCGATTTGTTTACGATAGCACCGAGTGCGCCAAGGTCATGATGCATGCATACGCCGTTCAACTTCGTATATCGATTGTTTATATAAAGTCCTTTGTCCGGACCGTAGTCTATCGTTCTAATTCCGAATTTGCTACTTACACTGTCTACTTCTTTGTCGGCTATATATAGTTTAGCTTCGAATGTATACAAATAGGATTTTAAATTCTCCCAATAATGAAAGCTGTCCAATGATATTTCACTCGTATATTTTTCTTTGTTGCTATGATATTCTTCTTTGGCTACTAATTCGCCAGCCTTGTCATAGATAGCTACTTCTAATTTGTAATCCTTTCCTCCGGAAACCACATCGATGTCAAAGTCTATTTTGGCCCTGTTGCCGTCGACAGAAGGTCTTATAAATAACGGTAAATATGGAAAATATTCTTCGCCTTTTTCGATGAGTCTTACGTTTCTGTATATTCCGGCCCCTGGATACCATCTAGAAGCTGTGTGTTCTGGCCTTACTGATACGGCTAGAAGGTTTTGCGCCCCAAAGTTACATGCTTCAGTTATGTCGACCGAAAATGATGAGTACCCATAAATTCGACCGCCTACTTTTAGGCCATTAACGTATACTGTACTGTTGCACATTATTCCATCAAATTCTATAAATACTTTTTTGCTGTCTTCTTTTACATAAAATTCTTTTCGATACCAAGCCCAATCCGTTATCGGTAGTCCACCAGTTCGGCCAACATGTATCATCTTATCATGTATTCCATCGGCCACTACTTTCGCACCCTGCTTATCATTTTCAGGTGAAAACGGCCCCTCTATTGCATAGTCATGCGGTACGGATACTATTCTAAAATCCGAATCGTCGAAATCAACTTTGTAAGCATCGTTTAGTTCACCTTTTTTGAATTTCCAATTGTGTTTCATATCTACCTCCAGATTTATGCTTTAATTTAGAAATAGGATATTAATTTAGCCAAAAATTGTCAAGGCTATTGATTATAGAATAAATGATCTTTGGCGATATTTTTTATATTATTATATTTATTTAAAGTAGGGAGAGTTTATATCAAGAAAAAATTTTTTGAAGTGTTCAGTGAGTTAAACGTTTATCTACAATTACTCTCTTATTTTTATTTATTTTGCTATGATACCATATCCAATGATTGGTAGCTCATGTGTTCGCTCAACATGTACCATCTCAGTATGTATTACATAGGCCACTATAGGCGCATAGGCGAGAACTTAAGAATTTTATTTTATGCTTTAATTTAGAAATAGGATATTAATTTAGTCAAAAATTGTCAAAGCTATTGATTATAGAATAAATAATCTTTGGCGATACTTTTTATGCTATTATATTTATTTAAAATAGGGAGAGTTTACATCATGAAAGAATTTTTTGAAATGTTCAGTAAAGTAAATGTTTATCGAAAACCGGGTAAACAAGTAGAAGATCTGATATTAAAATCGCTTGAGTTTAATAAACAGCAGAATAAATTAATAATAACAGTACAATCTAAACATATATTATCATTTAAGATACAAGAAGAAATGGCGAAACTACTAAAATCCCAATCGTTTGCAACAGAAGATTTTGGTATTCTCGTAGATATTCTATATATTTTACCGGACGATTGCTCATTAGAAGAAGCTTGGGATAGATACAAAGATTGTTTGATGGAAGAGTTGCAAAGAAATAATTTGCTAATATATCTAATGCTAAAAAGGTCGGTTATAATGGTCCAAGAAAATCGAGTAATAATAGATATACCACTGATAATATTTTCGTATCAACAGTACAATAACTATAAAACATATCTAGAAGATCTATTTAGTAAGAAGTTGAACAGAAAAATAGTATGTGAACTAGCATTTAATAGATACCATATACCGGCTGATTGGACATTAGAAGAAGCTTTAAAAGAATATAAGGATCCTTTAATAGAAGAATTGAACGAAAAATTGAAAAGAAATCATGCTATAAATGATCGACTAAGAGAGCTTATGCGAAGCGAGTCGGATATAATAGCTCGAAAAAATCAAGTAATAATAGATATACAGAATAAGATATACCCGGATATGCAATACAACATATATAAAAAGTGTGTAGAAGATCTATTTAGTAAGAGGTTGGACAGAGAAATAGTATGTGAACTAACATTTAATAAATATTATATGTCGGCCGATTGGACATTAGAAGAAGCTTGGGCGAAATATAAGGATCTTTTCATAGAAGAATTGCAAAGAAATAATTTTCGAATAAAGGCAATACTAAGAGAATCAGATATAATAGTTCGAGACAATAAAATAATAATAAATATGCCACAGAAGATAGTTTCAGATATGCAGTATAATGAATGTAAAACGTATATAGAAGGTTTATTTGGCAAGAAGTTTGACAGAAAAATAGTATGTGAGCTAACATTTAATAAATCTTATAGGACAAATAATTTTTGGCGATACTTTTTATGCTTTAAATAGGGAGAGTTTACATTATGAAAAAATTTTTTGAAGTGTTTAGTGAATTAAATGTTTATGACAAATTGCGCAAACAAGTAGAAAATCTGATAACAAAATCGTTTGAATTTAGTGAACGACAGAAGAAATTAATAATAATAGTACAGTCTACCAAGATACTATCACATAAGATGCAAAAAGAAATAACCAAACAAATAAAATCTAGACTGTTGGCAAGTGCGGATTTTAGTATTCACATAGATGTTAGATATGTAATACCGGCCGATTGGACATTGGAAGAAGCTTGGGCGAAATACAAGGATCTTCTCATAGAAGAATTGCAAAGAAAGAATTTCCGAATAAAGGCAATACTAAGAGAAGCGGATATAATAGTTCGAGACAATAAAATAATAATAAATATGCCACAGAAAATAGTTTCAGATAGACAGTATAATGAATGTAAAACGTATATAGAAGATTTGTTTGGCAAGAAGTTTGACAGAAAAATAGTATGTGAGCTAACATTTAATCAATCTTATAGGACAAATAATTTTTAGCAATACTTTTTATGCTTTAAATAGGGAGAGTTTACATTATGAAAAAATTTTTTGAAGTGTTTAGTGAATTAAATGTTTATGACAAACTGCGCAAACAAGTAGAAAATCTGATAATAAAATCGGTTGAATTTAGTGAACGACAGAAGAAATTAATAATAATAGTACAGTCTAACAAGATACTATCACATAAGACGCAAGAAGAAATAACCAAACAAATAAAATCTAAACTGTTTCCAAGTGCGGATTTTAGTATTCACATAGATGTTAGATATGTAATACCGGCCGATTGGACATTAGAAGAAGCTTGGACAGAATACAAGGATCATTTGATGGAAGATTTGCAAAAAAATAATTTGTTAATTAATTTAATATTAAGAGCTTCGGATATAATCGTCCGAGAAAATCGAGTCCTAATAGATATGCCCCAGAAGACGTTTACGGATAAACAATATGCTGAATATAAAACATGTGTAGAAGATCTATTTAGCAAAAAATTCGATAGAAAAACAATATGCGAGCTAACCTTTAACAAAAAGTATGAAGCGGTTCACATAAATGAACAACGATATTTAGTGGACGTAGCAGAGGCCCATAGCAGGCCGAGAGTAAAGCCATCGGATCAAAAACCAGTGGCTAAAAAGGACAATCCAGCTTCAGCAAGCAACTCGGTGGCCACAAAGCCGAAGGAAGCATATAAGCCGAGAGCTAAGATGGACTTAACAAATATGATATACGGACGAAATTGCGAAGGAAAGGTTATAAAAATAGCAGATATTATAGACGAGATTGGCGAAGTTGTAATTGAAGGGGAAGTTTTAAACCTAGAAACTAGAGAAATTCGAGCAAGTAAAACGATAATTTTCTGTGATATAACCGACTATACGGACACAATAACCTTTAAAATTTTTGTAGAAAACGATGAGGTCGGAAATATTTTGACCGATTTAAAAAAAGGTGGATTCTACAAAGTAAAAGGCTCCGCAATATACGATAAATATGATAAAGAAATCTCTTTGGCCTCCGTAAAAGGTATAAAACTAATTAAGGAATTTAAGACAAAACGGATGGATAACGCACCGAAAAAAAGAGTTGAGTTGCACATGCATACGAAGATGAGTGACATGGATAGCGTCGTCGATATAAAAGGCATTATCAAGCGTGCTAAAGAATGGGGGATGTCCGCAATAGCAATCACAGATCATGGATGTTTGCAAGCATTTCCGATAGCAAACCATGCAATAGAAAAAGATGATCCGTTTAAAATTATTTACGGTGTAGAAGCTTATTTTGTAGACGATAATTTAGGTGATGAGTTGGCCGAAGAGGCCAATACTGAACAAGAAGAACAGATAAAGAAACTTAAATCTTATCATGGAATAATTTTAGTGAAGAACGAGGTCGGACGGATAAACTTAAACAAGCTGGTTTCAGCCGCACACCTGAAATATTACTCACGTAGACCAAAATTGCCTAAAAGCTTAATCTCTAAATACAGAGAAGGATTAATAATAGGCTCAGCCTGTGAAGCCGGAGAAATATTTGCCGCTATATTGGAAGAAAAGGACGAGAACGATATAGCAAAACTGGTAGAATTTTATGATTATTTAGAAATCCAGCCGATTTTAAACAATGAATTTTTAGTAAGAAGTGAAAAGTATAAGGCTAGTAGCTTAGAGGATTTAAGAAATTATAATCGGAAGATAATAGAATTAGGAGAGAAATACAACAAAAGAGTTGTAGCGACATGCGATGTTCATTTCATAGACCCCGAGGATGAGATTTACAGACGTATATTAATGGACTATAAAGGATTTAAGGATGCTGATTTACAGCCACCTTTATACTTTAGAACTACAAATGAAATGTTAGAGGAATTTAGTTATCTCGGAGAAGAAAAGGCTTATGAGATAGTGGTGGAAAATACGAATCAGATAGCTGATGAGATAGAAAAGATATCGCCGGTTTTACCAGATAAGTGTCCACCAATAATAGAGGATTCAGATAAAGAATTAAGAAAAATTTGCTACGACAAAGCTCATGAAATTTATGGACCGGATTTACCCGAGCAAGTTACAGCAAGATTGGAGAGAGAATTAAATTCAATAATAAATAATGGATACGCCGTGATGTATATTATAGCACAAAAGTTGGTGTGGGATTCCAATGATCATGGCTACTTGGTTGGATCTCGAGGGTCGGTTGGCTCCTCTTTTGCAGCGACCATGGCGGGGATTACAGAAGTGAATCCGTTGGCGGCCCATTATATTTGTCCTGAATGCTTTTATACTGAATTCCAAAGTAATGCGGCGGGAATATCGGGTTGCGACATACCGGATAAAGCTTGTCCCAAATGTGGTGCTGCCTTAAATAAAGAAGGCCATGATATACCGTTCGAAACATTTTTAGGTTTTTACGGAGATAAAGAACCTGATATAGACTTAAACTTTTCGGGAGAATACCAAAGTAAAGCACATAAATATGTAGAGGTTTTATTCGGTGAAGGAAAAGCATTCAGGGCCGGGACCATCGGTACTGTAGCAGACAAAACGGCGCTAATGTATGTGTTTAAATATTTGGAAAAAAGAGAGATGACTAAACGAAAGGCCGAGATGAGAAGAATAGCAGCAGGGTGTACTGGCGTAAAAAGAACGACCGGTCAGCATCCGGGCGGGATCATTGTCGTACCGCATGATCGTGATATCTACGAATTTTGTGCTATTCAGCATCCAGCTAACGATGTTAAAACACCGATTATAACGACTCATTACGAGTATCACTCAATTGATCATAACTTATTAAAGCTAGATATTTTAGGCCATGACGATCCAACCATAATAAGAAGATTAGAAGATTTAACCGGGATCTCTTCTAGCACAATAAAGTTGGATGACAAAGAAGTTATGAAACTATTTCATGGAACCGAAGTGCTAGGCATAACACCGGACGACATCTCAGGTATTAAGTTAGGATCTTTGGGCGTGCCCGAGTTTGGAACCGATTTTGTTATCCAAATGCTAATAGATGCGAAGCCACAAAATTTTTCAGATTTGGTGAGAATTTCAGGATTATCTCATGGAACTGACGTTTGGCTAGGCAATGCGCAAACTTTAATAGAGGATGGAAAAGGTACGATATCGACCGTAATATGTACAAGAGATGATATAATGACTTACTTGATAAGCATGGATTTGGAAGCCGGGATGGCCTTTTCGATAATGGAAAGCGTAAGAAAGGGTAAAGGGTTAAAACCGGATTGGGAAAAGGCCATGATAGAGAAGAACGTACCGGATTGGTATATATGGTCGTGTAAAAAAATAAAGTATATGTTTCCGAAAGCCCATGCTGCTGCTTATGTTATGATGGCTTGGCGTATCGCTTGGTATAAGGTGTTCTATCCGTTAGAGTATTATACAGCGTTCTTTAGTATAAGGGCCTCATCGTTTAATTATGAATTAATGTGTTTTGGAAAAGAAAAGTTAGAAAATAATATGAAGGGAATAATGGGCATATCTAAAGAAAAACAAACAGCCAAAGACCAAGATCTATTAAAAGATATGAGGATCGTCCAAGAAATGTATGCGAGAGGATTTGAATTTAAAGAGATTGATATATTCAAAGCATCGGACGTAGACTTCAAAATAATAGATGGAAAAATCATGCCCTCGCTAGGAACAATAGACGGAATGGGCGACAAGGCCGCTGCGCTAGTAGTCGAGGCTGCAAAAGATGGTCCATTTCTATCTAAAGATGACTTTAAGAAGAGAACGAAAGTGACGCAAACGGTAATCGATAAAATGTCAGAGTTTGGAATGCTAGGAGATATTCCAGAGTCAAACCAACTAAGTCTTATAGATATAATGTAGGCGTAGGTACATTTAAAATAATCTTTATGTATTTAAAATGTTATAAAAACGTAATAGATATAAGTTAGGCGTTGTGTTATATTATGTAATAATTAAGTAGCCGACTATCTATAGATAAGATAGCATAAAAAAATCTAAATGTCAATAATCATTTGAGAAAGAAAAGGATAAGTTCAGGGGCATAGGCGCATAGCCGGGAACTTAAGAAGTCACAAAATTGCGGGGCAGCGGTGCCTCCCTCCGGGAGGGAGGTGTCAGCGTTAGCTGACGGAGGGAGAAAGCGTGCATAAAAATTTTGGTTATTAATCTTAGCATGCAAAATATTGAAGGATTGTACCGTAGCAAAGCTGACTGAGAGATTAAAAAGTTATCGAATAAAATTAGTTCCGATACGAGTTGGCATTGGTGGAGTATTGATGTCGTTATTTTTTCCACATTCAATACATTTTAGAAGCCAAGACATGTTGTTGCCGAGGATTTCCATGCATTGAAGTCCTTCTAAATCTTCATGAGCTTGCTCGCCATTTAGGCCGTAAACTTGATTCCAGTAAGTGGAGCTTACAACGGGCATTTGGTTAATAGTAAAATATTTATTTAACTGATCGAAAGTAGAAGATTGACCACCACGTCGAGCTACAGTAACGGAGCTAGCCGGTTTATACGCTAAATTTTTGCCAGCACTGTAAAAAAGTCGATCCATAAAAGCAGTGATAAACCCGGATGCAGCAGCATAATGAACGGGCGAGCCGAATATAAAACCGTCCGCTGATTTTGCTAAGTCGGCAAACTCGTTTACTTTATCTTCTATTACGCATTTGCCTTTTGTCCGACATGCGCCACATCCTAAGCAACCAGAAATAGGTTTGTTGCCGACCCAGTATATTTCTGCTTCAATTCCATTTTGTATTAATGCATTTTTAACATGACTTAATGCGAAAAATGTGGTGCCGGTTTGCTTTGGACTTCCGTTGATTAAATAGACTTTCATAGTTGAATGACCTCCTGAATATTTTAATAGGGAGCTGTCGCATTAACAATTCCAAAAATAATAAAACAAGTGCCCCAAAAAAGGGTAGCCATGGCGGAGAGCCTTGTAATTTCCCTTTAGTCTATTTCTCTACAGTGCGTCCCTCAATTTATTTTCAAAACATTGCAGGGACGCAGTACACTTGATCTTTACTTTAAGTTATTAGTGCGACAAACCCAAAGCCAGTAGGGCCAGGGTAGATGCTCTGACATTGAAGATTACTTATCCTCTCGAGATTGTCTGAACTGAGAAGGTGAATAGCCGATCCGCTTTTTGAATACAGAACTAAAATAATAGGGCGAACTAAATCCGAGTATACTTGCTATTTCTTCTATAGTAGCATTCGTGGTTCGTAAAAGCAGTTTAGCTTTTTCAATTTTCTTATTAGTAATGTATTCTATCGGACTTTGCCCAAATGTGCTAGAGAATAATGTACATAAATAATTGGAATTTAAATGTACATAGCTGGCTAAATCTTTTAGAGTGATTTTTTTCTCTAAATTCTCGTCGATATATTTTACTAACTGCCCCAATATGGTCTGATTAGAAAATTCATTCACGCTTATAAATTCGCATTCACTAAAATAAAAATGAATGAGACGCAATAATATAGCTTTAGCGTATATAGCATCGATCGGATTTTTGCTTTCATGATACGAAATTAATTTGTTGAATAATTTTTGTGATACTTTTTTGTTTGTATTTTTGATTAGAAGTGGAAATGTTAAATATGACGCTATATCCATGCTAAGAATGTGAGCATCAAAATGACACCAGTATTTTTTGTATGGTTTGGCCTTATTTGTTGAATAAGCATTTAATGAACCTTTGGGTATAAACATTATATCGCCTACTTTCGGAAAATATTCCACCTGATTGCATGTTATAGATCCTTCTCCTTCGAGTATCAAATATATTTTGTTTACATCCGGGTTTTCGTTGACCTCACCCCAATCTTTGCTGACGTATCCACACGTCGCTGTAATTAAATTAACTCTTAAATCACTGTAATTCATATTTTCCACCTCATTATAGCTCAAGATTGTAGCATAAAGTTAAATAGAAGATCAAGAGCCAACTAAAGTTTTTTTGCAGTCTTTAGGAGGGAGTTTGATTGAGGGACGCACTTTACCTCTCACCGGGAGAGAGGCTATGAGAGGTTAAGGGAGCCTAGTATAAAATTAAAAATTAGGTTATAATATATCTATTCTCCTGAAAAACAAAGGAGAATTTTTTTTGTAAACGAGATTTTTTTGGATAAACACAAAACAAGGAGAGAAGCATGAGCGTATTAGATGTAACAAACGTAACACATGGATTTGGTTCACGATCCATCTTAGAGGATGTATCATTCAGGTTATTAAAAGGGGAAAAGGTAGCGTTAATCGGAGCGAATGGGGAAGGCAAATCCACCTTTTTAAATATTATAACGGGAACGTTGATGCCGGACAGTGGGACAGTAAAATGGTCGAACCGAGTAACAGTCGGATATTTAGATCAGCAGTCATCATTAATAAAGGGGACAACGATAAGAGAAAATCTAAGGCATGCGTTTGACAAGCTGTTTGAATTAGAAAAGGAAATGTTGGATATATACGAGAAAATGGCAGAAGCGAGCGACATGGAAAAATTAATGGAAGACGCAGCGGAAATCCAAAATATATTAGACAACAGTGGCTTTTATATTTTAGATTCTAAAATAGAAGAAGTGGCTAGCGGTTTAGGATTAGGAGAAATAGGATTAGACAAAAATGTAGACGAGCTAAGCGGAGGACAACGGACAAAAGTATTGCTAACAAAGCTGCTATTACAAAATCCGACGATATTAATACTAGATGAGCCGACGAACTATTTAGATGAGAACCACATAATATGGCTAAAAAGGTATCTAGAAAATTATGAAAATGCATTTATCCTAGTATCGCACGACATACCGTTTGTAAATGACGTATGTAATATAATATATCACGTAGAGAAAAGTCGGATAACGAGATACGTGGGCAACTATGAAGAGTTTCAAAGAGTGTACGCCTTAAAGAAAGAGCAAGCACAAAAGGCGTATGACAGGCAGCAAAAAGAAATAGATAAACTAGAAGATTTTATAGCTAGAAACAAAGCTAGGGTAGCTACGACCGGAATGGCAAAAAGCCGAATGAAACAGTTGGACAAAATGGATAAGTTAGAAAAACCTAGAGAAAAGCCTAAGCCCGTTTTTAGCTTTAAGTTTTCAAAAGCGCCGAGTAAGTTTTTAATAGAAGCTAAAGATTTGGTAATAGGATATGATGAGCCGTTGACCTCGCCTATGAATTTCATGATAGAACGGGGCAAAAAAATAGCTGTATGTGGGGTGAATGGATTAGGAAAATCTACGTTATTGAAAACGTTATTAGGGATAATTCCACCGTATAAAGGCAAAGTTATTTTAGGCGAAAACATCGACTTAGGATATTTTGAGCAAGAAGAAGTGACTAGCAATAGAACTGCTTTAGAAGAGATGTGGGCGGAATATCCATCGATGACGAATCATGAAGTAAGATCTGAATTGGCCAAATGTGGATTAACAACAGATCATATAACAAGTTTAATGAGAGTGTTGTCCGGTGGTGAAAATGCAAAAGTTAGGCTAGCCAAAATATTGCATAACGAATTAAATTTGCTGGTATTAGATGAGCCGACGAACCATTTAGATCAG
>LNZM01000164.1 GCA_002007295.1 Candidatus Epulonipiscioides saccharophilum
TCGCATGGAATGGACCATATTCCGGTACATCCAGCTATATAGGTTGTAGCGGGTCTTTCTAAAACGTATTCACTGATTCTTTTTCGTTCTACTTCTTTTAATCTTTTAACTAATACTAAGTTGATTCCTTCTGGATCGTAGATATATCCCCCAGAATCGCTAAGAGCAATAACTTTTGCACCGAGTTGGGTAGCTTTTTCTGTTGCGTAGATAGCTACATTGCCGGAACCGGATATAACTACAGTTTTACCGTGGAAACTGTCTCCTTTAGTTTCTAACATAGCTTGAGTGAAATAACAGCAACCGTATCCAGTAGCTTCGGTTCTTACCAGACAAGCCGTAAAGCCCCGAGCTTTAGCTATGGGGATATAAGGCTATTAAAATTTTTTTCAAAAGATGTTTATATCTTTTATTTTTTGGATGTACTTTAAATACAACTGAATATAAACGGTTGCTAGCATTTCTAGCGTAAAATATTCAATGCATCGAAAATGTTTCTAAAGTGAAACACGACAAGAAAAAGTCGTTAAAACTATTTATTAAAGACTCAGTATCTCGGATACATGGTAAAAGTGTATCTGCATACAAGACTGTATGTCCTGTTGTATGAAGGGTAATGGCATACCAATAACTAAAGGTTGGACGCTCAGAAATGAATTTGTATGTCCTTTAATCACTTGAGAATCCTCCGCCTTTAGGCGTGGGGAGTGTCAATAGAGAACCACCATAATTTAAGCTTTTACCAGTTAAGACACCTGTAAATTCGTTGCGAAGTCTTTTGTATTGACCGAATAGGAAGCCTATTTCTCTGGCTCCCACACCTATGTCTCCAGCCGGTACGTCTGTGTCAGCACCGATGTGCTTGGATAATTAAGTCATAAAGTTTTGACAGAATCTCATGATTTCTCCATCGGATTTTCCTTTTGAATCAAAGTCGCTTCCGCCTTTTCCTCCACCCATTGGTAATCCGGTTAAGGAGTTTTTGAATATTTGCTCGAATCCTAAAAACTTTATGACTTCTAAATTTACTGTAGGATGCAATCTTAGGCCACCTTTATAAGGGCCGATAGCACTATTAAATTGTACTCTAAAGCTACGATTTACTTGGACATTATTGTTGTCGTCTACCCATGATACCCTAAATATAATTATTCTTTCTGGTTCGACTATTCTTTCAAAAATACCTGCTTTAACATATTCTGGATAAGCTTTCGCTACATGTTCCATACATACTAAAACTTCTTTGACTGCTTGATGAAATTCTGGTTGACTTGGATGATTTTTGATAACTCTGTCCATTAAATCTTGTATGTATTCAGTTTGTAAGTTCATGTTTTTTCTCCATCTTGCAATTTTTTTGAAATGATACTAGCTTGAAACGCATATTTATTTTTGGCTACAAACTGGATTTTTTATGCATAATCATAAAATTTTTTGACTTTATAGGCTTCCCGCCAAGGTTCTCTTTCTAGGAGAACTGTAAGCGAAGCTGACTGAGGGGTTCTTATGGAGTTGTCGACTCTTTTGCAGCAGCATACCATTGTGAGGCTAAATCTATATCCTGCGGAAGACCATGACCGTAGAAATAGCAATCACCTAATTTTTGTTGCGCTTCTTTATGATTTTTAGCGGCAGCGCTAGCAAAAAATAAAACGGCTTCTTTGTAATTTTGGGTCAAGCCATCGTTATTATCATCGTTATATAGAAGCATGGCTAGTGCAAATTGTTCATCCGCAGAACCATTTTCGAGCACTAAAGTGCGATCTATTATTTTCATAAAGCTTATTGCTTCTGCATGATTTTGATTGACCGCCAATTCGATCCAATATTTAGCTTGAGATAGGTCTCGTTCAACGCCATGACCGTAGTAATAGCATTGGCCCAAAGAAACTTGTGCATCTGCATAATCCTGGTCGGCGGCAGCCCGAAACCATCTTAGAGCTTCGGAATAATTTTGAGTTATACCGTAGCCGTATTCGGATCCGTAATAATAGTAAATACCTAAACTGTATTGTGCTACTTTGTCACCCAAAACGGCCTGTGCAGCATATTGTTCAAAGGCAGTTAAAGTGTTGCTTAACGCTTGTTCTGTATTGGACAGATTTATTTCTTTTTTATCTTCTGCCTTAAATTCTTTTACCGATGAAATCATATTATGTATAGTTGTTGTTCCAATATCTATCAAAACTTTGCATCCATATATAGCGACACATGCAAGGATTATGGCCAAACTCGTTTTAATACAGCTTATGTTTTTAGATTTTTTTACGTCAACAAATGAATAAATTTTTTGTTCAAATTTTGCGTATATAAAATAGTCTACGGCGACTTTGGCGGTTTTTTCTGTCCAATCTTCAGACTTAAGAAGATGTTCGATAATATTTTGAACGCTTTCTAAATCCCCAATTCCACTAACCTGAGTCATAACTAAGACTGGTATTTGATGCTGTATGGATAGCATTAACAAATTATATTCAGGTGCTTTAGATAATAAATCTTCGATAATACTTTTGAAAATATATTCATCTTGAAAAGTGTTTTCTCCATGGCGTATGTAAATTTTTCTTAATTTTTGTTCTGTTAGCATAATGTTCAACTCCAGGCTTTTACTAAATTTTGGTAACTTATTGATAAGGTAATAGATAAATTAAGTCATAGTATAACTTTACTATAAAATAATAAAAGTTGCAATAACTTATGTCTAATTGGTAATTTTTACATTCTAAAATAAAATATTGCTATATATCAGAATTTTTGTTAAAATATATTGAGAGAAAACAACTTAATTAATTGGAATTGAAAGGGTAAATTTTTAACTACATATATATTGAAGGAGAAGTGTTATGAAATTTGGAAAAAGAATATTCGCATTATTATTAGCCGGCTCATTGCTAAGCACGGCGACACCAGCGCAAACTTTAAATTTGCCAGCTGAGATAGAAATAGATGTACTAGACTTTGAAACACTAGATGATGTAGCCACAAAATATAAGACAGAATATTATAACCTAGTAAATAGTGATGATCGATTAATACAAAGAGTGGATTTTTTGGCAAAAGAAATGGATGTAGAAGGATCGGTAACAATAGATATACCGGAAGATATAGCAAAAGTTGTGAGATTTTTCGAGGATTTAAAAATTACAGGATCTATGGCCAAAAATTTAAAAGTGTCGGTAATAAATCCAGAGGGCAAAAAATTTGCATGGAAAGGAAGTACATCCGGGACAAACGATTCTACAACAATGACGATGGACACGAGCAATTTGGATTCGGCAGGCATTGGATTGGAGAATCCATTATTAGTAGTGGGAGACGATTCGGAACCGATTTATAAAGGCTATAAATTATTATTAGAAGGAACAGGCTCCTTAAAAAATATATTTTTATTTACAGACAAAGGAGTAAGTGAAAATTACGATGTTAGCACCTGGTCTATATTAGGAGAAGATAAACCGATATTGGATATTTCGGTCGACGTAGATATAACCAAGATGTTAAATATCGATGGTGAAACTAAGTTAGATGAAAATAAATTTAAAAGAATACATATGGGTAGTGGACCAACTAATTCATTATCTTCAAGTACGATATCTAGTGCAACAAACGATTTAACATCTAGCATACCGTTATCTGAATATGGATTTTTTCCGGGCCGTGGAACAATTCAATTTAGCGTGCTAGAAAAGTACAATGGTATTCATGCGGACATTAATAAGCCAGGATATACTAATATGGCAGAAACAAAAAAAGATAATCCACCGAGCCAAGGATCGTTAGACTTAATGAATCGCTTATATCCATTTACTGGCGAAGATTATGTAATAACGTATGATATGTGGCCGTCATGGACATGGGAAGATCCGAAAGTGAATGCTGGCAAAGGAACGCCGGCGCTAGAGCATTTCGATGCGGCAGCACAATTATCGGCTGATATGCTAAAACAAGTCGATGAAAAATTTTTAGGATACGGACCAAAATATATAGAAGTAAAAAATGAATCTTCGTTAAGATCTGAGTGGGCGTATCATGTAAGTGACGGCGCAAATTCATGGGAGTACCTAGCGGATTTTCACAACAAAGTAGCTGATGCGATAAAAAAAGTGGATCCGACTACAGAAGTTGGTGGCCCATCTACTGCCTACATGGCGTTGGAAGAAAGTGATTTTAAGAGAGCTAAGGATTTATTGACCTTTATGGATAATACTAAAGAGCATTTAGATTATTACTCACACCATTTTTATGAAAGTGCAACTTTGATCCAAAATGGAAATGGATATAATACGAACGGTTATTTGGATGGAAGATTAGAAGCAGCGTTTAGTTTATTTGAAAATCATATGTATTTAACGGACAATTATAAACCAATCCTAATTACAGAAACAGGAACCTTGCATGATGGCCCAGAAGATGTTGATTTTTGGAAAATGCTAAAAAATTATAATGCTTACATGATTAGATATATAAATATGACGGATTCAGTAGATATGTTGGTACCGTATTTGTACGGAGTAAAAACCTGGATGCCACATGCAGAAACAACATTATATAAATACGAAAGAGGTGGACTAGGCGAGCCGACACAAATGATGAATTATTTAGATATGTGGTCAGATTATGCTGGTGTATTTGTTCCGGTAAAATCTAATCAAAGAAGAGTAACAACACATGCTGTATTGCAAGGAGATAAATTGTACGTAGCCGTAAATAATACGAATCCGAACAGACTGAATATAGATTTAAATATTAAATTGGGCGATGCAGAAATTGTAGACGTAAGCCGCAAGCATATTTATTTTGAATTGGGCGATTTGGTTTATGAAGACGTTAAGGTAGAGGATATATCCAACGTGCCAATGAGAGTAGAAGAGACGAGTATATTTGAAATAACCTTAAATAAGGCTCCAGAATTTGAAGAGGCAACATTTAGAAAAACTTATTATGGGGACAAAACTTTGGTAGAAACCGGAGAAGCGCCGGCTGAATTTAGGATAGAATGTCCGAAGGAGGACATAGAAGCTTCTATATTAAGGATACATTTTGGAAAAGCCGGAGAAGGGTTTTCAGAAGATATGAACATAAACTTTAATGGATTTAAAACGTTGATAGACCTAAGCCATGTAGATCAAACTGGCAGATTGCTAACCTATGTTGATGTAAATATCCCAACTCAATATATAAAGAAGACGAATACATTAGATGTAAGATTACCAGAAAAAGGCGGAAGAATAAGCAATGTAGAATTAACCAACGATTATAAATCTACGGTACCTGATTCGGTGGACACGTTAGATTTATCCGTGCAAACGGCTATAGCCATGTGGACAAGAGACAGCATAACGCAAGAGCTGACTACATCCACTGAGAAAGAGACATACGCGGCGTTGGAGTTGGCCATAGATTATGCAAACGAAGTAAACGATTATACCTTTGTGACTCAGCAAGAACTTGAAAAGGCCGAAGAAGCGTTAGAGAGAACAATGGAAATGACCAAAAGACTGTTAATTAAATAATCGGCCATAAATTAAAAGGCCGAATAAGCGTTAGGCTGAACAATGAAAATGGCAGTTGATCAAGCAATCGACCATAAGCATACATGGGAACTTAAGAAAATTGAGTTGTCACAAAATTGCAGGGAAGTGGCCTTGGGGCTGTCGCATTAACTTCAAAAACGAAGGATCATCTTCTGTTTCCGTCATCTAATAATAACTCTCGGCGACACTTCCCATAGAAAACAAAATTGCGGGGAAGCGGTGCCTCCCTCCGGGAGGGAGGTGTCAGCGTAAGCTGACGGAGGGAGAAAGCGTGCATTCAAGT
>LNZM01000165.1 GCA_002007295.1 Candidatus Epulonipiscioides saccharophilum
CTGCTTCATAGATAGTAACCTCTCCACATTCTTAACTTTCCACGTTCCAATAATTCTATCTTTACATATATCTTTAGGTATTTCCTTTGAGCCTGTTAACTTGATAGTGCCTTTAACACTATAAGGTGTTTCATAACTACGAATCTTACTTCACCTCATTAACCTTGCATAAGCAGTATATACATTTCTGTATATCAATAGTTTAGACCCTTACATTCAGAATTTCGTCAGTGAAATTAATCACATTCTTACCATAGATATTTTATAGACTACCGACCTATCTTTATCTCGACTACCTCTAGTTCGCATTTCCTTATTATTATATATAATAATACTAGGGATAAATCTCAGCCGACCTTACCGAGCTTATAACACTTCAATTGTTACTGATTTCCATGCTATTCGGGGTATCATAGTTAGCCCTTCAGGACGTTACTCCATCATTTGACTAATTGAATTATTAGTTATTACAACTCTTTTGAGTTGTCTAGATAGCTTTTCATTATCTAACGTGTCGCACCATAATCTATTTCTAAATCGTCAATTTTGGCTAAGGCTTTTAATACAAACGGCTTAAATGGACCCATTATAACATCGAAATAATATTTGTAGGCCTTATCAAATTCTGAAATTTCTTTGCCTGCTAACTGATTATAGAAACATTTGTCGCTAGAATAATGTGCTCCAAAAGAATCACAGGTTATCAATGTCTTTTCTTCTACTATATAAGTGTAGATTGTATCCGGCCAATGTAGTTGAGGAACACTTTTAAAGGATAATGTATGGGTTCCTAAACTTAAGTCGGATCCTTCTTTTGCTACAACATGCTTAAAAGTTTTGTTTGTAATATTCTCCAGATACTTTTTTGCTGTTGGCGAACTTATTACTGTTATATCTGGTATCAGGGCCAAAATCTTTGATACAGATCCACTGTGGTCCGGCTCCGTATGATTAACAACTAAATATTTTATGTCTTTTATATTAGTTACATCTTCTTGTAGTCTAGCCCAAAATTCATCAAAAAATTTGTCCTTTACAGTTTCAAACAATACAAAAGCATTTTGATCTTGAGCCGTTTTATTTTTTAGTAGATACGAATTATAAGTTGTCCCATATTCTGCTGTCATTATTATATCGAATACACGTAACCCCGGATCTTTAGCTCCAACCCAAAATAAGTTTTTAGTTATCTCTACCATTTTTAATCCTCCTAATTTCTTATGCTTTTTTCTTATACTTTTTTCTTCTGTTTTTTCTTATGCTTTTTTCTTATGTTTTCTCCTAGTTTATCTAAATCTAAGCTAAGTTTAATTTTTTAAAAACATAAGGTGCCCCAACAATGATATAGAGCAATAATAAAATATATTTGATCATGTTACTAATTTTCATGTCTAACATAGTTAGTTCTAATATAATATACAAAATACCAGTTCCAGCGAATCCTATAATAAGTTTTGCAATCTGATTTTTTAATGTAGTTTTTACTTTCATATTTATATACTTTTTTTCTAACGTAACTCCACTGATTAAACCAAATAAACATGAAACCGATAATACAATTTCGTCCGGTGTAGGTAAAATCAGTACTAATAAGGTTAGCAAGGCTGTAACTAGCAACAATGGCTTGTCGTTGTCTAACATCATTTTTGCACAGATAATGCTGGTTATACCTATTAAAATGCCACCAATAATATCTGTTGGAAAGTGAACGCCTAAATACATCCTAGTAAATCCGACCATAATAGACATGATTATAGCCACAATTAAAATATTTTTCTTCTTTAGAATATAATACGCACCACCCCAAAAGCTTGTAGCTGTAGAAGTATGGCCACTGGGAAAAGAATATCCCGGTGCTGTTTCTACTCTTAAAGGTTTAACAATGCCTAATTCAAATGGTCTCGGTTTTCTGACTATATTTTTTACGTAACTCGTAAATAGAGCATTTACTAAAACAATAAAAACCAGTTTATAAGCAAATTCTTTATCGATGCACCAATATAATATTATGACTATGGAACCCAAAAAAGCTATTTCTGCAGAAAAAGTTATGGTTTCCATTAGCATATTTAAAAATGGATTTCTAATAGATTCTAAATATTGTAATATCTGTATTTCAAATGGCATGCCCACCTCCTCAAATTAGATTACTACAATATTTTACCATCAACGATTTTCCAACACAAGGTACTAAATAAAAAAAAGTATTTTAAAATTCCATAATTTGGCGTATAATTAGAAAGGGCATTTAGCTCATAATAATTATTTAACTTTTAAATTAGAAAGGATTATTTTTATGAACATTGATATAGTAACTGGCTTTTTGGGGTCTGGAAAAACAACTTTTATTACAAAATATGCATCTTACTTACGTAAATTTGGCGAAAAAATCTTAATTATAGAAAACGAATTTGGATTAGCAGGTATAGACGGGGCATTTTTACGGGAAAAAGAATTTGAAGTAGTTGAAATTTCTGGGGGCTGTGTATGTTGTACTCAAAAGGAAAAATTAATTAGCTTTATACTAGAAGCTTTATTTCAAGGTTTTGATAGAGTAATAATCGAGCCATCCGGAATATATAACTTAGATACAGTATTTTCACTTTGGGATAATAAAAAAATAGCTGACGGTTGTACTTTAAATAATATAATAACTATAGTAAAGCCAGATTTTATGAAATTTACCAACCTAGTTTATGATGGTATCTTCTTATCTCATTTTCTTTCAACTGGAGCCATTTTAGTTAGTAATACACAATCCTATTCGGAGGATGAAATAGATAACAGTTTATTGGCATTAGCTAAGTTTACGAAAAGTAAAAACGATAATTTTGAATTGTCTAACATTTCTGTTTATACTAAAAATTGGGATGACCTAACAGATGAGGACTTAAATAATATTTCTCACGCCGGACAAAGTCATTGTGATCATGTTATAACGAATGAATGTCATCTAAACTTAATAGAGAATCATTTTTTCATGGCTAGATTAAAAGATTATGATAGCATATTAGAGTTAATCAAGTTTATTTTAGAAAATGATAAAATCTTTCGCATAAAAGGTTATGCTCAAGTTGACTCGGACCTTTATAGCGTGAATTGCACTCATAATTGTATAGATGTTCAGCCAGGTAACAATAAGTACGCTGTTTTAAATGTTTTAGGTCATAACCTAGATATTAATGCTATAAATTATAAAGTTCAAGAATTGACTCAAGTTCGCCCAAAAACTGATCGTAGCCTACGATTAGTATAAAAAATTTGCTAAATGTTTTTTGGCTAAATGTTTTTAATTAAGAAAGGAATTTTTAACACAAATGAATAGTTTAAATGAAAAAGATACTCACGATTTCGCTTTTAATCTAGCACAGTCTGCTAAAAAAGGAGATATATATTGCTTAATTGGGGATTTAGGCACTGGAAAAACAATTTTCTCCAAAGGTTTTGCCCTTGGACTAGATATAACGGAGGAAGTAACTAGTCCAACCTTTAATATAGTATCAGTATACGATAATGGACGAATACCATTGTATCATTTTGATATGTACCGAATTGAAGATATAGAAGAACTATATAATATCGGATTCGAAGAATATTTTTATGGAGATGGTGTTTGTCTTATTGAATGGGCTAACAAGGTTAGTAATGAAATTCCTACTCAAGCCAAATGGATTTATATAACAAAAGATTTAAATATCGGAGAAAATTTTAGAAAAATTGAGGTAAAGCAACATGTTAGTATTAGCAATTGATTCATCCAGCCAATCTGCCAGTGTCTTATTTATTCGAGACGATCAATTTTTGGATTTAAATATTGAAGAAAATTTTAGAACAATTGAGGTAAAGCAAAATGTTAATATTAGCAATTGATTTATCCAGCCAATCTGGTAGTGTCTCATTTATTCGAGACGGCCAACTTTTGGATTTAAAAATCGGAGAAAATTTTAGAAAAATTGAGGTAAGGAAAAATGTTAATATTAGCAATTGATTCATCCAGTCAATCTGGTAGTGTCTCATTTATTCGAGACGGCCAATGTTTGGATTTAAATATCAGAGAAAATTTTAGAAAAATTGAGGTAAGAAAAAATGTTACTATTAGCAATTGATTTATCCAGCCAATCTGGTAGTGTCTTATTTATTCGAGACGGCCAATGTTTGAATTTAAATATGAGAGCAAATTTTAGAAAAATTGAGGTAAAGCAACATGTTAATATTAGCAATTGATTCATCCAGCCAATCTGGCAGTGTCTCATTTACTCGGGACGGCAAACTTTTGGGCGAATTTTTTATAAATGATAAACTCACACACTCTGTAACATTAATGCCTATGTTAGAGAGTCTTTCTTCGATCTTAAATATAGATATCCGCAGCGTAGATGCTATAGCTATTACCCAAGGCCCGGGATCATTTACCGGATTAAGAATAGGAGCAGCCTCGGCCAAAGCAATGTGTTTCGCTCTTGATATTCCAATTATCGGAGTAAATACCTTAGATGTTTTGGCCTATAGTGCTCCACTTAGTACAAAGGTTATATGTCCAATTTTAGATGCTAGAAAAGGCCAAGTTTATTCCGCTATTTATAAGATAGAACAAAACGAAATAATTCGAGCAAGTGATTATTTGGCTATAAACTTAGATGAATTATTAAATAAGCTTACTACAGAATTAAAAAATAATTTACCTGCCGAAAACATTTATTTTGTTGGCGACGGTATTAATGTTTATAGAAAGATCATAGCAGATAAATTAGGTCAAACAGCTATTTTTGCGCCCGACTTCCTAGAATATACGCGAGCTAGCGTACTCGGATCTATTGCTGAAAATAAATATAAAAATAAGGAATATACAAACGCAGATAATTTTGCTCCAATATATATTAGAAAACCACAAGCCGAGTTAGAGCATAATTCAATTCCACAATCATTGGCCAAGATAGAACATAACGCAATTCAGCAATCATCTACTGAGTTAGAGCATAATTCAATTCCACAATCTTCGGCCAATTTAGAGCATAATTCAATTCAACAACCTTTGGCTAATTTAGAGTATAATTCAATTCAGCAATCTTTGACCAATTTAGAGTATAATTCAATTCAGCAACCTTCGGCCAATTTAGAGCATGTCAAAAATTCGGAGTTAAACCATGATAATTAGAAAAGCTTTCGAGATAGATGCTGAAGAAATTTCTATAATAGAGGAAGAGACTTTTTCTATACCATGGAGTAAATTGGAAATCTTAACCGATTTAAATAATCCTATAGCTACCTATTTTGTAGCGAGCGAATCTACTAAAATTATAGGCTATATCGGTTGTTGGCTAGTTGTTGGTGAAGCTAGCATTACTAATTTGGCTGTAAAAAATTCTTATCGCCAAAATGGGGTTGGCCTGATGTTATTGGATAAAATGATAACATATTTAAGAGAAAATTTGGCCACTTCAATTTTTTTAGAAGTGAGACAGTCAAATGAGCCGGCCAAAAAATTATATTCTAAATTCAACTTTAAGGAAATTTCTATAAGAAAAAATTATTATCAATATCCCACAGAAAACGCTGTTGTGATGAGACTAAACATTTAAGGATAAAGAGCAAAAAAAATAATGAGAGAATATGCATTGATTATTGAATCTAGCAGTGATATAGGTACTGCCATAACTCTTACTTTAGGATAAAATGATAACTCATTTAAGAAAAAATTCGACCACTTCAATCTATTTAGAAGTGAGACAATCAAATGAGCTGGCAAAAAATTTAAGGAAATTTCTATTTAAAAAAATTATTCTCAATATCCCACAGAAAACGCTGTTGGGATGAAACTAAACATTTAAGGATAAGGAGCCAAAAAAATAATGAAAGAATACGCATTGATTATTGGATCTAGCAGTGATATAGGTGCTACCCTGGCTCTTACTTTAAGATAAAATGATAACTCATTTAAGAAAAAATTCGGCCACTTCAATCTGTTTAGAAGTGAAACAGTCAAATAAGCTGGCAAAAAATTTAAGGAAATTTCTATTTAAAAAAATTATTATCAATACCCAACAGAAAACGCTGTTGGGATGAGAATAAACATTTAAGGATAAGGAGCAAAAAAAATAATGAAAGAATACGCGATGATTATTGGATCTAGCAGTGATATAGGTGCTACCATGGCTCTTACTTTAAGATAACATGATAACTCGTTTAAGAAAAAATTCGGCCACTTCAATCTGTTTAGAAGTGAGACAGTCAAATGAGCTGGTAAAAAATTTAAGGAAATTTCTATTAAAAAAAATTATTATCAATATCCAACAGAAAACGCTGTTGTGATGCGACTAAACATTTAAGGATAAGGAACCAAAAAAATAATGAAAGCATACACATTGATTACTGGATCTAGCAGTGCTATAGACACTGCCCTGACTCTTACATTAAACTTTAAGGAAATTTCTATTAAAAAAAATTATTATCAATATACCACAGAAAACACTATTGGGATGAAACTCAACATTTAAGGATAAGGAGCAAAAAAAATAATGAAAGAATATGCATTGATTACTGGAGCTAGCAGTGGTATAGGCGCTGCACTGGCTCTTACTTTAGCTAAACAGGGTTATAACATAATTGCTTTAGGCCAAAATACAAGCAAATTAGATAAGTTAGCTTATATAATAACCACTAATTTTGAATTAGATGTTTTAACTTATAAAATAGACTTAACAAATGTTAGTGCAACAAAATGTTTGTTAAAAAAATTAAAGCTTATAAATAAAAATATCACTTTTTTTATCAACAATGCTGGTGTTGGTTACTTTGGCAAATTCAGTGATATATCTTTAGAAGAGGATATAAAAACCATAAATTTAAATATTTTAGCTTGTACAACTTTCTTAAAAGAAATGCTTACAATTTTAAATACAGATGCCAAAATAATTATGGTAGCCTCGACGGCTGGGTTCGCACCAGGACCTTATATGGCCACCTATTATGCTTCAAAAGCATATATTTTAAACCTCAGTTTAGCTCTTAGATCAGAAGGATTAAACATCAGTATCTTAGCACCCGGCCCTACAAAAACTAATTTTCAGTCTAGAGCTAACATGCAAAAAAGTAAGCTTGCTCACTTTTTTGCTATGGATCCAACCAAAGTGGCTACCATAGCTTATAAAGGCGCTTTAAAAAATCAAGCAATCATCATACCTGGATTTTTTAATAAAATTTGTGTCATAGTTCTGTTACTTGCGCCATACAAATTAAAAACAGCATTTGTTAAGAAAACTAATCAAACTAAAAATTAAACTTTTGTTTGCGCTATTCAAATTACAATTAAACTGTTGCTTACGTCATTCAAATTACAATTAAACTTTTGCTTACGTCATTCAAATTACAATTAAATTTTTGCTTGTGCCATTCAAATTACAATTAAACTTTTGCTTGTGCCATTCAAATTACAATTAAACTTTTGCTTGCGCCATTCAAATTACAGTTAAACTTTTGCTTGTACCATTCAAATTACAATTAAACTTTTGCTTGCGCCATTCAAATTACAATTAAACTGTTACTTACGCCATTCAAATTAAAAATGGTTGCTTGCGCCCTTCAAATTACAATTAAGCTGTTGCTCGTGTCATTCAAATTAAAAACTGTTGCTTACACCATTCAAATTAAAAACTGTTATTTGTGTCATTCAAATTAAACATGGTTGCTTGTACCCTTCAAATTACAGCTGTTGCTTGTGCCATTCAAATTAAAAATGGTTACTTGTGCTATTCAAATTAAAAACTGTTGCTTGCGCCCTTCAAATAAAAAACTGTTACTTGTGTCATTCAAATTACAATCAGCATTTGTTAAAAAAATTAATCAAATTAAAGTTTGAAATAAAAATTAAAATAAAGTAATCGAAAAAACTTTCAATCGTTATAGAGCTGTAATAAATTTTTCATAAAAGTTACCGAAATATATTTTATAAAACAATATATAAAATTAATTTAGGAGGATACAGCATGAAAAAAGCTCTAACTACTGCTTTATCGACTTTATTTTTTTTTTCTGCTGCAGTGACAACTCAGGCCGCTACCAATAAATTCCATTATACTGACGAAGAATACGCCGAGGCCATGAATCACTCACTATATGACGACTTTAGTTCTCGTGTTGATCGGGGGGTTGTAATAGGTAACTACCCGATGCTAGGATACTTAACTTATAAAAATCAATATGAAGATGTTATTAATGCTCCATATTATACTTCCAACCTTGTTGTTGAGAAGCAAAATATAGATGAAATTGAAGAAAGAATAGGCTACATTGATGAATTATTTCCATTGTTTGAATTTGATCCTAGAGACACTACTATAGATCAAATAAAACAGGGTGACAATATTTATATAAGAACTGATGCAAACGGTTATATTACTTATATCAGTGCTTACTCGGATTATTTTTTAAGATATGGCCAAGTTAACACAATAAAATTTGTAAAGCAAAACGAAGTGGAAATTACTTTTAAGGATGAGACCGGTCAAATTTTTAAATATAACGTTCCTTTATCCATTTTTGTAACTAAACTTGGCCGTCCGATTCACATTACTAATATTAAGCCTGGTGAATGGGCCAAATTTTTGGTTTCTAGAATACATTTAGAGCCTGGCGTTTTCGAAGAAGAAGCTATGGAAATTGTCGTGGATCCAGATAGTCGCATAGTCGAAGATATTTATAAAGGCGAAATTCTTAAATTAGGTAGCTTTGACAACACAATGCAGTTAGCCGACGCTAGGCTACTCGAACAAACTGGCTTTGGCCCATATATAGACATCGCTACCTTCAATGCTAATCCTCGAAATTTTAACGCTTTTTTAGATGGTCAGCAGACTTCTTTTAATTATGTACAAAAATATGTGGCCGGCAGTGATATGACAGCTTATGTAGCGATAGAAAATTATTGGGGCGAAGACAATGTAGCAAAAGTATCTATAAATAATGGATTTACAAAATTATTAGATCCATCTATGATAGTTGATACTTCAGCACGACAAATTCGCTTAATGGGTGGTGAAATTTTAAAAATTGGTGGCGATTCTATAATACTAAAAGGAGATCGTTTAGTCGATCCAACCAATCTTTTAGTCGGTGATACTATTCAAAGTGTTGTGGACGAAGATAATAATTTACGAATAGCAAAAACAGTAGATAGAATAGGCCAAGGTTCTCTAAATGTCTATAGAGGAACTATAAAGCGTATCGATGATTATGATTCATTTATTGTAGAAACATTTTCTTTACTAAAATTCGATGAGTGGTATTATAATGCTCAACCTAGGACCTTTGTGATAGACAACGACACAAAATTCTATGAAGATGAAACCGGATTTAATGAAGATGGACTAAACGAATTTTTAGATTATGGTCCAACCACTGAAATGGACGAAATATTTACAATTATAGCTGATGGAGAAAAAGCAATCGCCGTATCTAAAATACCATATACAAGAGAAGTAGCCAAAGGCATGGTCTACGATTCTACAGAAGAAAACGTCTTTTTAAAAGATGTATTTTACTACAATGTAGACGAAAATCTTTGGAGACAATTCGATCAAAAGAATTTAGGTGTAGACTTTTTAGTTGATCCCGCAACTTTAATAATAAAAGATGGCCAGCTGATAGATCCACTCAAATTAGAAAAAGGCGACAAAATTTCCGTAATGCTAACTGAGCCATTGCTTGATTTAATAGAAGAAGAAGAAGGTGGCGGTGGCGATGACGACGAAGAACCACCTCAAGTTAATAGCTATCTCATGTTGGTTCAATAAAATATTTTTTATATACAGAAGGGAGGATATTATGAAAAAATTTTTAACCGCAATTTTGTGTTTTGGCTTTATTGCAACCAACACTTTAGCTTTAGAAGGAGAACTGGGATACTTCGGTGGAACTACACCTGGGACTAAAATACCCGATAGTATCGTATTAGCTCAAACACGATTTGAAGTAGACGATAACTATGTGTTGCCTTATAAAGAAACAGTATATTTAACTGGTAAGCCTATTGTTGTCGAAGGTACTTTGGAAATTCAACCCGGCGAAATAGATCCAGATTCATCTAGTGGAGGTTATTCCGAATCTTATATAATTAGAGCGATCAGTGAAGATGAACAAACTGAAATAAGTCGAACATTGACCTTAGATACTATTTATGCGAAAAACGATATAACCGGACAGGTAACAAAATCGTCTAACGTAGGTAACTGGACCGAAATGATTGTTGCCGAAGGTACTACTTACACCTTAGATCCCGAAAGATCGAATTTTTCCAAAAGTATAATCGAAGATTACACTCCCGGCGTAAAATATTATAGTGGAGACATTTATTATACCGCTTGCTATACAGCCGGCGCAGACGCAGAAACAATAATGGAAGTCGACAGCCGAGTTTATGGATATGATCAAGCATTCGCAAAAAGTGAAGTACAACAAAGAAGTATAATAATCGATGATGGTGAAAATCAATATTATATAGAAGAAACTCCGTCCACAACAATGACTAAAGAATTATCTTATTCCGGCAATCAGCCTATAGCAATAAGTTTTGCGGGCAATTATAAAGAAGTCATACAAGGCCAAGGTTCCACTGTTTACAATATGTTAATCGCTGGCGATGAAGTTCATCCAAAAGATCAAAAAGGTTCATTTAGTGTAAAAGATTCGCCGTCAATAGCCCAACTCTCTACACCGTCGATTGAGTCGTTAATAGGCCATCCTGCTAAAAGCGATGTTGCTAAACTTTATGCCATGGGTATTTTTGATAAAAGACCAGAAGCATTTTCTACAAATCAAGTAGTAACAAGAGGCGAATATATAAAAATGCTCGTTAAAGCATTAAAAATTCCTCTCCCAGACTTTGATGATAGAAGAGGCGATCAAATCAAAAATCCATTCGAAGGCGAAATATCCGCAGATGATTCATTTTATCCTTATTATTTAGCTGCTTATGAAGCCGGCTTAATAATAGATACAGTAAATGCAAATGATTTTTTGACTAGAGAACAAATGATAGTATTCAATATTCGTGCATTAGGATTATCCAGATTAGGAGCGAACGCATTTAATTCTCAAATGGCTTTTATTGATGATTCTTTAATATCTGATTATGCTAAAAGCAGTATTTACGCCGCTACAAAAATCGGTATTCTACCTATCACTAATGGGTATTTATTTCCTCAAAAATATGTAACCTATCAAGATTGTGCTGCACTGTTAAATGATTTTATAAATTATCTAAGATACGATTTGCAAAAAGATTACAATCAGTATATAATGACATGGTAAGACATGGTATATATGTAATAGCAAATTTCAAAGGAGCCATAAGAATATTGATAGAACACATTAAGTTGGACGTTCCTTATGAAAAACTGCGATTAAATCAATATAGGCTAGAAAAAACATTTCAAAGGAGCCATAAAAATGTTTTATGGAACAAATTAAGTTGAACACTCCTTATGAAAAACGGCGGTTAAATAAATATAGGCCAGAAAAAACATTTCAAAGGAGCCATAAGAATGTTGATAGAACAAATTAAGTTGGACGTTCCTTATGAAAAACTGCACTTAAATAAACCTGAAGAAGAAATTCAATTTACTGGTTACATCCTTCAAAATTCGCAAGAATATTGTCCGGATAGAAAAAGACCAGCGTTGATTATTTGTCCTGGCGGTGGCTATCGTTTTACTTCTGCTCGAGAGGCCACTCCAATTGCTTTAGAATTTGTAGCCAAAGGAATATCTTGTTTTGTACTTAGGTATTCGGTTCAACCCAATCAATTCCCTACAGCTTTATTAGAACTTTGCACTGCCGTAAAAACAATTCGGGATAATCATCAGCTGTGGAATATAGATCCAGATAAAATTGTCGTCTGTGGATTTTCCGCTGGCGGTCACTTAGCAGCGAGTTTAGGGGTATTTTGGAATCATGATTTGCTAGCGCCGATAAATAGTTCTGTCGAACAGGATATGCTAACACCGATCAATAGTTCTATCGAACAGGATATGCTAACGCCAATCAATATTTCTGCCGAACAATTTAAGCCCAATGCATTAATTTTATGCTACCCTGTTATTACGGCCGGAGAATATGCTCATAGCAATTCATTTATCAATTTATTAGGCGAAGAACGTGCTGACATTGCAACTCAAAGAGATATTGTCTCTTTAGAAAAACATGTCTCTTCTAGCATGTCTCCAACTTTTATATGGCATACTTATTCTGATCCGGCTGTACCGGTAGAAAATTCCTTACTGCTTGCTTCTGCTATAACAGCATATAAAGTTCCGTTAGAACTTCATATATATCCACAAGGTGGTCATGGATTAAGCCTGGCAAATGAGCTAGTAAATAAATCCATCAAAAATGTTCCCACCGTTAATTCTTGGATACACTTTGCTTTCGAATTTATTAAAAATCTTTAGCCTTAAAATTAATCATAGAATTATGACAAATAAGCTAGTAAATAAATCCATCAAAAATGTTATCACCAAGATTAGGCAAGGAAGATCTCGCATTTAAGCATAGAGAGGAATTATCCAAACCCTTTACATTACTTTCTTTTTTGTGATATAATTATCTTCTGGACAAGAAAATAGTTTCGTTACAAATGTAAATCATAATGTAGCAAAGGCACTTGTCAATTTTGTAGATAAAGAAATTTATAACAAATGGGAAGAGAAGCTGTTTAAGGCTTTTTTTCTGCTCAAGTTCACAGCATTAAATAGTCACAGGAAGTTTTGTAATAAGGCTAATTAAAACCAAGAGGGGGTGTAGTGGAGATGTGGTGTGTGTAAAGTGGTAGACCTGAGAATGATTAGTACACCATTGCAGATAAAAAAAGATTAATTTGCAAATTCCTGAAACCATTTTCACAAAACTTACTTTCTAATGACACGTCAGAGAATTACGGTCTTTGCCTT
>LNZM01000166.1 GCA_002007295.1 Candidatus Epulonipiscioides saccharophilum
CCGTTTATATTCAGTTGTATTTAAAGTATATCCAAAAAATAAAAGATATAAACATCTTTTGAAAAAAAATTTAATAGCCTTATATCCCCATAGCTAAAGCTAGGGGCTTTACGGCTTGTCTGGTAAACAATCAGATCATAGTTATTTAAAACTGCAGTTATATCTTGAGTGGTAAGGCTAACATTAGTTGGCAATGAAAAATCTTCGTGATTTTATCATAAGCTATAATTTTGCCCGAGGATATAGTGAAAGCATTGCTGGATATGGTGGGTGAATCCTTTTCTAAATTGGCCATCAAATCTTTTTGAGCTGTGGAGTCTAAATTGGTTGGAGTCGCTAATAAAAGAAGGGAAACTTGCGTAGTTAAAAACAAAGTTGTGATACCTACAAAAAATTTAAAAAACTTTTTTCGAGTCATAGAGTTACACTTCCTTACAAAATATATTCTATAACTATTTTATTAAACAATGTCAAAATATGTTACATAAAAAACACTCTCCGAATTGGAGAGTATTTTATTTAAAACATTTAGTTAATTTTAAATTTATCCATATGAGATTGTAAAGCATTAGCCTGAGCTGCTAACTCTTCGCTAATGGATACATTTTCTTGAGAAATATCTGAATTTCTGGATATTTCCACAGCTAATCTTTCTGTATTTCTAATAACAGATTCTAGGGAATCTTTCTGATCCAAAGCATTTTGATGAATCAACTCTGAAATTTTAGCATTTTTCTTGCTAGCCACAACAATTTCATTGAGAGCCTCAGTGGTTAAACCAACCATCTGCTCGCCATTTTTTACATTTTCTAAACTTAAATTTAGTAAAGAGTAAATATCTTTTACAATTTCAGACGTTTGAACTGATAAATTTCTAATTTCCATGGCAACGATAGCAAATCCTTTTCCGCCTTCACCAGCTCTGGCAGCTTCTATAGAAGCGTTTAAGGCTAATAAATTTGTTTGTGTAGCTATCGAATCTATAGAAGTTACTATAGTTGCTATTTCTTGAGTTGATACTATTATGTGGGCCATGGCCTGACTCATCTTATCTGAAATGTTTTTGCCATTTACAGCTTTCTCTGTCATTTCTTTTACTATTTCATAACATTCTCCGATACTATCAATGGAGCCTATAACCTCATTTGTAATTTTCACTGTTTCGTTTTTAAAATTATCCAATAACTGAGATTGAGAAGTTGATGTTTTGGCAAGTTCCATGGCTGAACTAGCTAGGTGTCCTGAACTTTCATTTATTTCTTGGATAGATGCCATAATCTCAGTAAATACAATTTGTAAGGTATCCCCTATTATGATCAAAGCTTCTTTAATAGAAGTAAAATCACCAATATATTCTTGTACAGGTCTAGTAGTAAAATCACCTCTTGAAAATGCTGTTAATGTACTTGTGATTTCTCCTAAATATTTATGCAAAATATTAGACAAATTATCTGTAACCTCTACTAACATGCTAACTTCTTTAGTTTCCTTCGCTATTTCATTCGTTTGTATATCCACTTGTCCATTACCAACAACTGATAATGCATTGACGGATTCTTCGATTGGTTTAATATATCTTTTATTAAATCGCATAATTATTATACTAGCTATAACTATTGCGCCCAAACAAACTAAAATAGAAGAAATGATATCACTAATCAATGCATCATGAGAAGATTTGGTTGGATAATTAGATATAACTCTCCAATGACTACCTTCAATATCAGTCCATTGACTATATACTTCTATTCCACTTGCTGCTTTAAGTTTACTAACTTCGGAAGAAGGTAATTTTAACATTTTTTCATAATGTGGAAAATCATGTAACTCTGTCAAAGTACCATCTTCTTGAGGTTGATATTTTTTGTCAGGGTGCATTATTACTTGATTATGCTCGTTTATGATAAATAAATATGTACCATCTCCATTGTCAAATTCAGTAATAATTTCTTGTAATATTTTTACTGACATATCTACAGCGATAATACCAACAAAATTATTATTTTTATCTACTACTGTTTTGGATAATGTTATTACTATAGTTCCCGTATTTGCATCTACATAAGGATCAGTTAAATACACCTGATTGGGGTTTGCTAGAGCATTCTTATACCAGATAGTTTCTTCAGGCTCATATCCATTTGGTGGTATCCAGTTAGTAGATGAAAGAAGGTTATCATCATTCGAATAGTACAACATTAAAATTTCTTTATCTGCTTCAGCGTGTAAAAAAATTAGTTCTGATAACTGTGTCATATTACTTTCTTCATATAGTGAAAAATATTGAATATCTTGGGATAATACACGTAGTTTTCCACTTTGTTCAGCAACCCAAGACTGAAACTGAGAAGAAGCAGCTATAGAATTTTTGGATACTATATGTTTTGCGTCAGTTAACATTAAGTTACCTGAGCTTAAGACTTGTGTGATTGTTGTAATAAATAAAATACCAATGATTAAACAATTAAAAACTAGATTAATCTGTTTAGCTAATGATTTTTTCATACTTTTTACCTCTTTTCTTAAAATAATATATTTGTATTATAATTGTATTGGAAAGTTTATGCAATACATTTTAGATATATTATAGAAAAAATGTAAATTAAGTTTGACTAATTTATTTTAAATTTATCCATATTAGATTGTAAAGCATTGGACTGAGCTTCTAATTGTTGACTTATGGCTACGTTTTCTTGAGATATAGCAGAATTTTTGGATATCTCCGTTGCTAAATGCTCCGTATTACTGATAACACCTTCTAGGGCCTGTTTTTGTTTTAATGCACTTTGGTGGATCTGATGTGAAATTTCTGAATTTTTTTTGCTAAAGTTAAGGAGTTCTTCAAGAGAATTAGTAGTTAATTTAACCATTTCTTCACCATCTTTAACATTGGCGATACTTAAATTTATTAAATCATAAATTGTTTTTACTGTTTCCGAAGTTTGAATGGATAAGTCTCTTATTTCCATGGCTACTATAGAAAAACCTCGGCCACTATCGCCCGCTCTAGCTGCTTCTATAGAAGCGTTAAGGGCTAATAAATTAGTTTGATTAGCAATGCTGTCTATGGATGTTATTACTTTTGAGATTTCATTTGTAGATATAATTATTTGATTCATGGATTTAGTCATTTGGTCAGAAAGATTTTTGCCGTGTTCAGCCTTATTAGTCATGTCTTGAACAATTTCATGGCTGTAGCCTATATTTTCAATTAATTTTATAACCTCGTTTGTAACTCTTATTGTAGTGTCCTTAAAATCCGTTAATAGGTGGGCCTGCTCTACTGAATTGTTGGCCAATTCCGTAGCGGAGGTAGATAGACTATTGGAGCTGTCATTTATTTCATTTATAGCAAAAATAATTTCTGAGAAAGCGTCTCTTAGTGTTTTTCCAATTATACTTAGTGACTCTTGCATAGACTTGAAATCTCCAATATACTTTTGTTTTGGATTAGCTGTGAAGTCTCCAGAAGAGAATGACGTTAATACTAAGGTTATTTCGTTTATATAACTATTTAAAATCTTGGATAGGTTATTTGTAACATTAACTAACATAGCTACTTCTTTACTTTCTTTTGGTATTCTACTTGTATCAATATCTATTTTACCTTCTTCTATTATAGCCAAAGTATTAACAGACTGCTCAATTGGTTGGATATACTTTTTATTAAATAATATAATAATAAAACTAGCCAATATTATGGCACCAGAACATATTAGAATCGAAATAATAATGTTGTTCATAAATGTAGCATAAACGAATTTTCTTGGATAATTAGAAATAACCTTCCAATCCTGGTTTATATCAATAGAATCCCATTGACTAAAAACTTTCTCATCTGTAATTGTTTCCACACTTAAAACTGTTCCGGCGGGTGTAGATAATAGATCATTATAAGATTGTTCTACACTTGTCCGGTCTTGACCGATTTTAGGTTGAAACTCTTCTTGTGGATGCATAAGTATTTCGTTATCTTTATTTGCGATGAAAGCATATGTACCGTCGTGGTTATCTAAATCAACAATAATATTTTGCAATACGGCTATTTCGACATCGGTAGCCACAACGCCAACTATTTGATTTTTATCATCCAATACTTTTTTTGAAGCTGTTAAAACTAATCCACCTGTTGTCTGATCTATATAGGGATCTGTAAAATAAACATCATCCATTTTAAGTGCTTCTATATACCATGATCTGGTTGAAGGATCGTAATCTTCTGGAGCTTGCCAACGTGTCGAAGTGACAATTTCGTTACCATTCGAAAAATATGTCATTAATGATTTGTCATCTATATCCGTATATCCGATCAAAAAATCCGGTAATGTATCAAAATGATTATATAATTTAGTATATCCTAAATTATCAGCCATCATGGATATCTTACTTTTGTGGCCGATAATCCAATTTTCAAACGCCGAAGAGACTATATTAGAATTTTTGGATACAGTATTTTCTGCATCTTTCATCATTAAATTATTCGAACTTAATACTTGTACAGCTGTAGTTATTAGTAAAATACCTATAATTAAACAGTTAAAAACTAAGTTTATTTGTTTAGATAACGGTTTAATTTTTTTCATATTTTTTCCTCTTTTCGTGAATTTATTTAGTATCTGGAAGATACTATACCATAGTATTATACTATTTATAGAAAAAATATGCAATATAATTTTAAAAATGCAGTAAAAAAATCGAATACTTACAAAAATTATGAATATTACATTATATTTTTGACGTTTTTGATTTTTTTGACTTTTTATGTTTGATGTATTGATGTTCATAATGGTCAAAAATTGAATAAAATTTAAAATAGATTAAGAGTTATATAGTTACTGATATGACCAAAAAATCCACTTGTTGAAAAAACTGCTTCCTTAAGCATTGAAAATTGAAGCTCAAAAAAGGGGCTATAATTTCTCGTTTAAGCTTCTAATTGTTGAGTTATAGCTAAATTTAGAACAAGTTTCTAACTGTTGGGTTATGGTTAAGTTTAGATCAAGTCTCTAATTGTTGAGTTATGGCTATGTTTAGAGTAAGTTTCTAATTGTTAAGTTAAGGCGATGTTTAGAGTTTTAATTAATGATAAATTTGTCCATGTGAGCTTGTAAAGCATTAGACTGAGCTTCTAATTGTTGACTTATGGCTACGTTTTCTTCAGAAATAGCAGAATTTTTGGATATTTCAGTAGCTAAGTGTTCAGTATTATTGATAACCTCTTCTAAGGAATGTTTCTGAGCCAATGCGCTTTTGTGGATTAAATTTGAAATTTCGGAATTTTTTTGACTAGATTTAAGTATTTCATCAAGAGAATCATTAGTTAATTTAACCATTTGTTCACCATCTTTAACGTTATTGATACTGACTTTTATTAACTCATAGATAGTTTTTACGGTTTCAGAAGTCTGAATGGACAAATCACGGATTTCCATAGCAACTATAGCAAAACCACGGCCACTCTCTCCGGCCCTAGCTGCTTCTATAGAAGCATTCAAAGCTAATAAATTAGTTTGGTTAGCAATGCTATCGATAGCTGTTATAACTTTTGAAATTTCATTTGTAGAAACAATTATTTCATTCATAGATTTAGTCATTTTATCAGAAATATGTTTACCATTTATAACCTTTTTAGTCATATCTTTAACAATTTCATGACTAGTGCCTATATTTTCAATCAATGTAATAATCTCGTTAGTAACTTTGATGGTAGTCTCCTTAAATGTCATTAATAAACCGGATTGAGCAATAGAAGTATTGGCCAACTCCATAGCGGAAGAAGAAAGATTATGGGCACTGTCATTTACTTCGTCTATGGCAAAAATAATTTCAGCGAAGACTTCTCGCAACATTTTCCCAATTATACTAAGAGACTCTTGTATGGATTTAAAATCACCAATATACCCTTGTTGAGGATTAGGAGTAAAGTCACCTTTAGAGAAAGAAGTTAATATTAAGCTTATCTCATTTAAATAACTATTTAAAATTTTGGATAAATTATTTGTAACATTAACTAGCATAGCAACTTCTTTTGTATCTTTTGAAATTCCTGAAACATCAATATTTATTTTACCTTTTTCTATTACTGCCAAACTACTCACAGAATGCTCGATAGGAGAAATATACTTTTTATTAAATAATATAATAGCAATGCTAGCAAGAATCATAGCTCCGATACATATAAAAATAGAAGTCACAATATTGATAATTAATGCGTTATCAACAAATTTGTCTGGATAGTTAGAAATAACTTTCCAGTCATTGCTACCAGAAATAACATCCCATTGGCTAAAAACAGCTTCATCCATTTCGGTAGTAATAGATAAGACATTTTTGGGTGATGTAGCCAATAATTCTTTATAATAATTAGAAACATTTATTCTGTCTTGACCAATTTGAGGTTGAAAATCTTCGTTTGGATGCATAAGTATTTCGTTATTTTTATTTATTATAAAAGCGTATGTACCATCGTTATTATTTAGTTGATCTATTATATCTTGTAATACAGCGATCTCAATATCGACACCTAGAACACCAAGAATTTGGCCATTATTATCCAATATCTTTTTTGAAGCTGTTAGGACTAGACCGCCTGTTGTAGCGTCTATGTAGGGATCAGTGTAATAAACTCCATTGGTCTTAATTGCTTCTGTAAACCATTCTTTGATTGTAGGATCATAATCATTGGGAGATTCCCAGCGAGTCGAAGTACAAAACTCTGTGTTAGTTTTTGCAAAATAAGACATTAATGTTTTAGAATCTGTTTGAGTGTAACCGGCTAAGAAATCTGGTAATATGTCGAAGTTATTATATAATTTAGTATATTCTAAATTAGTAGCCATCATTTCCATTTTATTTTTATGACCGCTAATCCAATTTTCAAATGCTGCCGAAACTGTATTGGAATTCATAATAACAGTTCTTTTTGCACCCTCAACCATTAGATCATTTGAAGTTGATACTTGTATAACAGTAGTTATTAGTAAAATACATATGATCAAACAATTAAAGACTAAATTTATTTGTTTAGATAAAGATTTTAGTTTTTTCATATTCTCGTCCTCTTTTTGTAAAATTATTTAGTATCATGTCATACTATATGTTAAGTATACTATCTATAGAAAAAGTATGCAAGATAATTCTGAAGATAAAGTAAAAAAATAGAAAATTTGAAAAATTTGTGAATATTATATTGTATTTTTTATTTTCTTGAATTTTATGTATTGAAATCCATAATTATCAAGGTCTGAATCAAGTTTGAGATAGATAAAAAATTATATGCTAATTATGTGGCCAAAAAGTTACTTTGAGCAGAAGTTACATGTTAGGATGAAAGTAAATCGTGAAATAGAAAATTTTTTTAATACCTGTGATATATAAAATGTGCTGTTTTTTTTTCGTGCTATTTTATTTTTTCGGATGTGATTTTGCTTCGGAAATCGTAGTTTTGGGACATATTTGGCCGAAAAATCCGCTCGTTGATGAAACTGCTTCTTAAGCGTTGAAAATGGAAGCTCGAAAGAGGATCGTCAACATTGCGCAAAATTTATGTTTTGCGAAATGTTGTTTTATGCTCCGAAAAATCAGTCCACTTTTTTTCCATTTTTTTATGCTCTATTTTTTCGAAAAAGTTGAGAAAAATTCATTAGTTTTTTTCGTTTTGTTGATTAAAATTTTCCACATTTTCATTAAAAATTCTAACTATATAATTTTTAGCTATACAATATAATTTTAATTTCCAAAATTTTTCTTGTGATTTTTTAAAAAACTTATTTACAAATGTATTTGTTTATGTTATATTTAATTAAAAGTTTTCGTCAAAGACTTATCTTAAACTGTTTTATTGCCTAAACTTGAGATATTGATATTATAAAAAAATTGGCTGATTCTTTTTGTTTTACAAGGTTTTTCTGTATATATTTCTCTGCTCTTATTGAAAGTTTTTGTTTGTTATTTTCGTATTCTTTTTTAATATTTGGAATGGAGGTAAGTGTATGTTAATGATTTTGGTATCGTTTATAATTTTTTCAAGTTTAGTTGGTTGGATTACATATTCTAAAACGAAAGGAGATACGCTGGACACTAGTGACGGATATTTTTTAGGTGGTAGAAGCTTAACTGGTGGAGTAATTGCAGGATCGCTGTTACTAACAAATCTAAGTGCAGCCAGCTTTGTCGGGATGTCCGGGCAGGCGTATTCAGCTAACATGTCAGTTATGGGATGGGAAGTTGGATCCGGAGTCACATTAATATTGATAGCGTTATTTCTTGTACCAAGATATTTAAAGCAAGGGATAACAACAATACCAGACTTCATTCAATCCAGATTTGACAATGGGACCAGACAATTCGTAACAATCTTATTTTTAATAAGTTATATAGTTAATTTACTACCGATCACATTATATTCTGGAGCGGTAGCGATGGGCCAAATCTTCAATGTATCTGAAATTTTTGGAATTACATATGTCCAATCAATTTGGGCTATGGTATGGATTATAGGAATAATTGGATCGATCTATGCTATTTTCGGCGGATTAAAAGCGGTAGCAATATCTGATACCATAAACGGAATAGCTTTGGTAATTGGAGGTTTATTAGTACCGATTTTTGGATTATTATTCCTTGGCGATGGAAATTTAGTTGAAGGTTTCACAGTGTTTGTAGAAAGCACACCTGAAAAATTTAATGCTATAGGATCTAACACGGATCCACTTCCGTTTTCAACAATGTTCACAGGATTATTGCTAGTTAATTTGTACTATTGGGGAACAGATCAATCAATAATACAGCGAGCATTAGGAGCTAAAAACTTAAAGGAAGCACAAAAGGGAGTTATTTTTGCTGGACTATTAAAAGTTCTTACACCTTTGATGGTTATTATTCCTGGTATCATGGCTTTCCAAATTTTAGGTGGAAACATTGCCAATATGGATACTGTTTATCCTCTAGTGGTTAGTGCTGTATTGCCTAATTTCCTTATTGGTTTATTTGCTGCTGCGATGATGGGAGCGATCCTAAGTACATTCAACAGCGTACTTAATAGTGCGTCTACATTGTTTGCGTTAAACGTTTATCAGCCGGCTGTGAAAAAAGACGTTACTGAAAAAGATTTAATTAAAGTTGGAAAGATTTTTGCATTAATAGTTGCTCTTATTTCTATGTTTGTGGCACCGTTTATACTTAATGCACCGGCTGGATTATTTGATTATTTACAAACAATCAATGGATTCTTCAATGTACCAATCTTCACAATCATTTTCATGGGGTATGTAACAAAAAGAGTACCACCTATTGCGGCAAAAGTTGCGATAACATTTTTCGTTTCCGTTTATGCTTTTACACAACTAGTTTGGGATGGTGGCATACATTATCTTCACATTTCCGGAATTTTGTTCGTAATCTCTTGTATTATAATGCTAGCTATAGGTAAAAAATATCCTACTGCAGAAGCATATGAGCTGCCAGTTCATAATGCGGTAGAACTTGTGCCTTGGAAAAATCGTTATCCATTTAGCGCTTTCGTACTCTTTGTAATGATAGGAATGTATATTGTGTTCTCTAAACTTGGTTTTGCAGGACCAGAAGGGTTTAATACAAATACTTTAATTTATCTATCTGTATTAGCTGTAGTTTGTGCTATTGGTGGTTTTATAGCTCATGTACTTTTTAACAAATCCGAAAAAAATGAAACAAAACAAACATTAAGCAATTAATTTAATAGGCTCTCCAACTAGGCTCTCCACCCAGTCTCTATTTCTAGGAGAGGTTAGAGAGCTATCACGCAGTGACTGAGAAGTTATAAGGTTGCAACAACATGCTGTAGCCTTTTTTTTTGCTCATAAGGCGTATATATAACCTTTATTTTGTTGTTATACTGATTAGAATAATCACCAGACTTAGACAAGGAAGCTCTCACCTTTAGGCGTAGGGAGGAATTGCCCTAACTCCTTGCATTACTTTATTTTTTATGATATTATAAAGACAAATTAAATTTGAAAGGAGATTATTATGATTATTACTGCAAAAATTCGTTTATTTCCAAATGAAGAACAAAAGCAAGAACTTATTCAAACTCTTG